>JAJFHY010000001.1 GCA_021775375.1 Amylibacter sp.
GACCGCAACATTACTGTCTATGTTGGCGACCGCGATACGGAACAGGGCCCGTTGTTACGCAGCAACGATCTGCTTTTACACCATCAGGGCCGCAATCGTCTGGATCGTGGACATCACTATGTCGAGGCTATCAACCGCGAGGCTAAGGCTCTTGGCCTGCCAGCCCGATGCCGTTTTGTATTGCTTAGGGGCTGTGGCCATAGCATGTGGGACTGCGCCGAAATTGGAAATGTTCTTGATCATGTTTTTGGTTATGATCTGGTTGAAAGCCCGGCGACCATTGGAGCTGTCGCATGAAACAACAACTTAAATCATCCGCGGGCTCTCTCGCTCGGGCGAAATGGAGTTTTGTGACGCGCCGTGTAAACCGGCAAGACATCGCAGTGATGGATCAAGACTTTGGGCGTACCAAGCCGGGGGATCTGATCTTGGCACGGGTTATCTCACTCGGGCAGCATCGCCGCGTCCAGCTTATTTGCGGGCGTCCGTCAGTACTTTTTGTAGGTGACTTGGTGGTGATGGCTTGCGGTGCCCGCTATGCACCAGATCAATTTGAAGGGATTGCCGAAATTGACCCAAAAGCCTCCGACCTGCTGGCTGGGGGTGGCTGCATCGGCAAGATGCGTGCCCGCAACTCCCGGGTGAAGACCTGCACAAAGCTCCAGCCCATCGGCCGTTTACTTACCGCGGATCAGAGCTCAATGAATCTTGCCGACTATGCGCTCGAGACCAGTGAGGTACCGTCCACGATCCCTGTCATTGGGGTTTTCGGTACAGCTATGAATTCAGGCAAGACCCATGCGACTGCGCGTCTGACCCATGGCCTTGTCGCGGCGGGATACCGTGTTGCAACACTTAAGGGCACCGGCACCGGAGCATATGGAGATTTCAATCTTTATGAAGATGCAGGCGCAGATTTTGTCGCTGATTTCACTGATGCCGGTATGGGGACAACCTATCTGCAGCCGCTGGAAAAAATTCGGGACGGAATTGAAACCTTGCTTCAGGCGTCAGAGCGACAGGGCTGTGATATTGCCGTGATGGAAATTGCAGATGGCCTGTTCCAGTTAGAAACCGCAGCTCTTTTACAAGATGCATGGATGCGAAACAGAATGTCGTCGCTCGTTTTCGCATGCGGTGATCCTGTAGCCGCATATGGCGGTGCGATGCATCTCGGTCAACTTGGCTTGAAGCCCGCAGCATTGACTGGAATGATAAGTTGTTCCCCTATGGCTACCGCAGAAACAGAGACCATAACGGGCATACCAGTGCTGACCGCCGATGAACTGGCAGATCCGGCTGAAGCCAGTAGTCTTGCCGCTGGATTAATCAAGGCAAATAAGGCGGCCTGACATGCCTTTGCTGTTCATACCAGGTCGGAGGGGGTTATTTGCACTTGTCTGTATAGCCGTGCTTATAGAAGGTGCGGCCGCTGCCCTTGCGGCTTTCTCGACACGCCAACTCTTTGGCGACTTGCATGCAGGCGGGGGTCTGGCACCGTTCTTTTTTTGGAGCTTGCCAGCCGCAGGTATCCTCATCGCACTAACACGCATCTGGGTGCGGGCTATGGGTGAAAAACTGGGGCAGTCCTTTGTCCGCGACGCGCGCATCGCCTTTTTCGAGCATCATGCAAATATGTCGTTGGGCACCCTGCAAGACATTCCGCATGGCTACCTTTCGCTCCGCTTTGTCGGGGACATGTCAGCATTGGGGCGTTGGATCGGCAAAGGGCTGCCGCAGCTTTTGGGTGTTGTCGTACTGGTGCCAACTGCTCTTGCGATGATGCTGGTGATCGACCCGTATAGCGGTGCAATCATCCTGCCGTTGGTACTGACTGCAACTGCGGTCATCGTATTATCAGGCGTACGGCTGCAAGGAATTCATGCCGATATACGCCAAAAACGCGCGGCAATTGCGTCGCGCATGTCTGAACGGTTGGAAAATGCGGCCCATTTACGGGTTGCAGGGCGTTTACGCAAAGAACGCCGGTCACTGTATCGAAGCTCGGTCCGTCTGATACGTGTTGCTGTGCGGCGAGCCTGGCGGGTCGAGATATTGCGTGTTCTGCCCGAGATGACGGCGGGGATCGGTGCGACAATCCTCTTCGGGCTCGGCGCCTCACGCAACACCGATCCGGCCACAATCGCCGGCGGCATCGCTGCACTTGCCATAGCCGTGGGTCCGCTGCGCCGTCTGGCCTCGATCATGGATATGATGTCAGCATATAAAGTGGCTCGGCTGAAGTTGAAAAAAGCACTTAACCGCCCAACTATCGCGCAGGCCCAACAGGGTGATATAAAACTTAACGGGCCCATTTCGGTTGCAGCAAAAGCTGTAAAATTAGGTCCGGTGCAAGATCTAGATTTTTTTCTGCCCGCCGGTCACTGGGGCACTTTGCAGGGTGCGAACGGGTCGGGAAAGTCTCTTCTTCTCTCGGTAATCGCAGGGCTTGAAGACCCTGAACAGGGGGAAATCCATTTGTCCGGGCAGCCTCTCAGGATGGTGTCGCGTGGTACGCTGCGGCGACAAATAGCTCTCATCTCACCAGATTGCACAATACTCAGGGGCAGTCTGCGCCGTGTCCTATGTCTATACCTGCTTGACCGGCCAAGCGATAGCAAGCTGCAGCGCGCGGTATATAATGCGGGACTTTCTCTTCTGGTCGAGCGTTGTGGTGGGCTAGACGGGAAGATCAAGGAGGGTGCAAGATCGTTGTCTAACGGTGAGCGCGTCCGAATATCTATCGCCCAGGCCATCCTTGCCAATCCAGGTTTGATTCTTGTTGAGAACGTCTGGCCTTTGCTTGATCGCAACGGACAAGAGAAACTGCTTGCTTGGCTAAAACGCACTGGGGCAACAGTTCTTTCTGTGGGCTCACCGGGCGCACTAACTGTGCCGTCCGAGGCTGAGAGACTAGCTGTAACGTGTTTCAAATCCTGAATTGATGTATAGGCAGAAGCAACATGGTTAAACATGTCAGAAAATAAAATAAATTTGTTCAGACTTTCGTCCACTCCATATTCAATAATATTCTGCTACGATTGTTTTTACTTCTATGTATAGAGGTTTTAAAGTCTTAGGGTTCAAATCTATGTATTTAAAAACATTGGTTGGAAAACCGGTTTATATATATGTGGTGTTGATTTTTGGAATTGGCGCCCCCTTTCATTTTGAGCTTAACTCATCACTAAATTTTGTTGTTCCATCGGTCGCATTCGCGAAAGGCGGTGATGGCGGCGGCGGTAGCGATGGCGGCGGTGATAGTGATGGCGGCAGCGATAGTGATGGTGGAAACTCCGGCAGTGGTAGCGATGGTGGAAACTCCGGCAGCGGTAGCGATGGTGGAAACTCTGGCAGCGGTAGCGATGACGGGAATGAAAATTCCGGTAGCGATGATGGCTCAAAAAGCAATTCAAGATCCGGAAAACGCTCACAAAACGCGATTAGTCATGTAGAAAGAGGGAGCGGGTTAGATATCGAAGTACACTACAATAATGGCTGGACCGAGCAAATCAAATCCGGGCTTTATGAACTAAGAGATAATATTAACCGAAAGGTTATTGGCCGTGATGCCAGACAAGACGATTACGATAGATTTAGGGATATTTCTCCAGACCGTTAGATTTTATTATTAAGTTAATCACGCCCCCATTTGTCTGCGGCAATTAATGCGGCTTCTACGCGATTTCTGGCGTGAAGTTTTTCCATAATAGATGTCATATAATGCTTCACGGTCTTTTCCTGCAGGTTCAAACTTTCGCCAACTTCCTTGTTGCTGAACCCTTTTGCAACGCCGCGTAAGATATCCTCTTCACGCTTAGTTAGATCATCAATGGGATCTTTTTGTGGTTTATTTTTATTCTGACTCATCAACGTTAATACACGCCCTGCCAATACTGGTGATATGTGCGGGTTTCCCTTCGCGATACTGCCCAAAGCAATACGTAGATCACTGGCGGACACGCCCTTTAGAACATAACCCAATGCACCAGCTTGCAATGCGGTGGTTACGTCGTTGTCATCTTCGGAAACCGTCAGCATTGAAATATTGGGCGGATTATCCAGTTTTACTATTTCTTTAACTGCCTTCAAGCCTCCACCTGGCATCGATACATCCAGTATAGCCAAATCGGGTTTATGCTGAGCAGTTAGCATAACTGCTTCCTGCGCACTTCCGCCCGCGCCAAGAACTTTAAATTCGCCGGTTTCTTCAAGGCTACGAATTAAACCATCCCTGAATATTGGATGGTCATCCGCCAATATAACTTTAATAACCATAAGCATTTACCTTTCTAGATTGGCAATGAGAGTATTAGACGTGTTCCAACATCAAATGTGCTTTTAATTTCTATAGTGCCGCCGATGCTTTCTGCGCGATCAACAAGCCCCAAAAGACCTTGACCGCCATCATCTCGTAACTTCAGTGCATTTTCAGTGTCAAACCCAGCACCATTATCAGAAATAATGACGTATAATATATTGCCTTCAATATGATATGATATCTCGACAATAGCGTTTTTCGTATGTTTAAGAGAGTTTGACAGGCATTCCTGTACAAACCGAAAAATACATAATTTTGATGTGTATCCAATATCTACTTTGTCGATTTTATTTTCCGGTACGGCAACATATTGATCATTATGCCTGTTATGATCTTCTACGGCCCTTGCGATGATAGAGGGGATATCCAAATTATCCAAATCCGGGACAGCCAGGCCGCGCGACAAAGCCCGTATTTCACTGAGCGCTGTATTTAATGCATGCCTAATATCGTCAGCATCTTTTGTACCTTTTTTGGATCGGGATAGAATTGAGTCCAACCTTAAGGCCGCCAAAGAAATATATTGTGCTGGCCCGTCATGAAGTTCTGAACCAAGTTGGCGCAAAGCTCTGTCAGCTTGGGCAGTCGCACGCCCCGAAGCATTGACCACACGTTGTTTTAGGGATGCGTTTTGCTGCGCCATCTTCTGGCTTTCCGCCAACTGTTTTACCAACTGCTCTTTTTGGTGTTGAATTGTACTGCCCCCTGCCTGAACAATACCAAAAAGCAAAAAGCCGCTGGTCAAAAAGGATAACCCCACAACCAACCAGCTTGACCACCTTGCATGTCGTAAATCCTTTTCCAGGACATCGGCGCGTTCATAGAATTCGGCCACAGCAATTATTTCACCGGTCCAAGGTTCGGTAATCGGACTGTAAACCTCCAGTAATGGAAACCCCAGGGATGCTTCGTGTTCACTTTCTTCGTCGTTTAAATCCTCAAACGCTGCAGAAATTTTACCGGTCCAGGCATTTTTCAGGTCATCGGATGGTGGAAATCTTTGCCCGACGATATCTTCATCGGATGCATATACAACCAAGCCACCTTTTTGCCAGATTTTCACCGAAACAACACGATCTCCAACAGCAGTACCGTTGAAGATTTCAGACAAACCCCGCTGTGCAACATCAGAGAGCTGTTCCGTTTCTTTTAGTTCCTGACTAAGCGGTGCAATGAAACTGTCCATATAAAGAGCAACCGTTGAGGCGGAACTGTTAACAACAGCATCCTCAATACGTTTAGAAACCCAATTACCGACAAAAAGCATGGCAATCAGCATGACGATACCGCCAGCAAACAAGAATTTTCTGGGTAAGGTTAACCTTACCCATAAAAGATCGTATATAACCATATGGCCCTTCTAACTTGTCGATCAGAATACAACCAATCACCAAATAAAGAACAGACTAAAGTCTGAAAAGCGATAACTGTATTTACGCTGCCAATGCTAGATAACCGGTGTTTTCAACGGGCATTTCAAGTATTTGCAATTTTCGCATGGTGGGTAAAAAGTGATTGTACCTGGTAACTTCTGAAAGGGCGGCCATGCCTATACAATATTTTGAACACCTCTTGGCGGGGTAAAGGTGGCGCGAACGCAGGCATTTGTCTGCGTACCCGCGTCCGTTTTCGGATTTTGTTTCTACGATAAAAATGCCATCTTCGGCTTCAAGTCTTCTTTGACCGTTGTTGAAAACCAGATCTGTATCGATGGTCATACGTTCAGCGCCGTCCTTGGATACAAGGGTCAGACGTTGGTATTCAATATCCAGAACTGCTTGGACTTTATAACCAAACGGCTTCTCATAATGGGTTTGATATCCATTTTTGACAAACTGCAAAGCCTCTGAGCTGAGCGTTTCGTACCCATCAAAGTCATAATCCAACCGTTGTTTAATAGTTGTACTCCGTTTTTCTTTCATCTTCAGCTCTACATAGCATAATCTTGCCTCAAGGTACCTGCGTATGCGCACTTTAAATCCCTTGCGCCGTCCTTGGTGATGTTCGTAATAGGCGCTTCTGTCAGGGTCATCGAAATACCGAGTTGCGTAATTGAACCCGCGCTCGCGCTTAATTTCAAGAACGTCGAACTTTTCGGCAAGCATCGATTTCAATGACAGTAAATCACCTGATTTAATGATGTATTTGTTATCTATTCTGGTCATCATTGCGGCGCGGGAGTTCAACTCATTGAGATCACATGAAGTGAAACCATCTGTATAACGGCTAATATCTGATTTCTTATACATAATTATTCTCCATTCTTATCTTTGTAGAAAATGTTTAACCGGGCCAAATCGTTCACATAGTTCAGTTCTATGATCTGAAAGTTCAAAACGCTTACGCCAAGTTTTTCTGATAGCTCTTTTTTCAAGCCTATGGGGTCGGACAAAATCTGTTGCTTGATGCTGTCCAGGGTAATTTTTGTTGATTGTGATGATTGTAATATCTTTGGATGATCAATAATCCATGCACCAAACAGGACGAACATGCAGATAAGGACTACTGTGGCTAGACCAGTGCCGGAAACGGAACAAATAACCGCCACACCAATACTGGCGAAGAAATATGAAATTTCGATTTTACCAATTTGCTCGGATCGCAGGCTGAATAGTGCAAGGATTGCAAATAAACCAAACCCCGCGGCCAGACTGAATTGTACTGACGATAAAATGGTGAGCACCGAAAACGCGACAATATTAAACATCGATGCCGCTGTTGCCAGTTCCTTATCGCGGTAGCGGCGATAATACATGCCAAATATAAGAATAGACATAACAGCAGTGTTGATGGCAAATCTTGCCAGGGTTTCTAGAATAGGGTCATTGAGATGAAACATTTTAATGGACTTTCTTAGACTTACTGAAATTGCACTAATGACATGCGGTCATTGTGTAGTTGAAAGACTAAGAAACTTTCAGAACTGATACATCAGACATAAGTCTTAGGAGTATTCGGCCTATTGTCTTAACGGCGGAATTTCGCCTGTGACTATAGTAAAAAACACTATATTTCATTGATTATTCAGGGCTTTAAGACCAATGCCATAATATCATTGGACTATAGTCTGATGAGTAACTAACGGCCGCAGAATATAACCCATGCTTTGTACCAACAATGAAGCAGTGAGAGGGCGAAATGACAATATTTGCAAAAGTTAAGTCTCCATTGCTTATAGCATTCACATCAAAGTGGAGGCCTCACATAAGTAGAACTGTAGCTTTAATTTCAACAATCGGAGCATTGTCATTATTTCTGCTAAGTTTTTCACTGTCGCAAACTATTGCCCGGGAACGGTTCAACTGGGTCAAGTTTAATACTGATAGTAAGCCACACACTCCATGGGAAACCAATAAACACTTATCTTTTGGTTTGACACTTGAAATAGATACCATATCGGCAAAAAACTTGGATTTGGACAATAGTAAAAATGACGATGAAACAGAAATTGAACCCACTGTATCACTGGGCGTTCAATTCGATAATAATTCCAATCTTCGTGCATATGCGGAGTTTGAAATTTCACAAGAGTTTGGGCTGGATAACACAAAGAATAATACATCAGACGCAAAGCTGGAAATTAATCAGGCTTTTTTAACCTATCATAGCCGTGATGAAAATCTGGCTTTCACTTTGGGTCGATGGTCGGTATCCGATCCTCGCGAGTGGCTATTTGATGAAGAACTGGACGGTGCGCTTTTCGTCTGGCGTAATACAAGATTGGCATTTGAAGCCATGTACGCAAGAGAACAACTCGTTCAAAAAGATCTGTTTGGCGAACACGACGGGAATGAGCCTGATTATTATTATACACGTCTATCCACGCGTGTTCACGATCAAAGTACAGCCAGTGTCTATGGTCTGTTTCAGCAAGGTAGAACATCTACAGATCCTGATTTGTATTGGCTTGGTGGGTCTTTGTCGGGAAAAACAAATGAGGGCATTAATTATTGGATAGAGGCCGCATCTGTCCACGGAACTGAAAAAGATCGTGATGTTCGTGGTTATGGTGTGGAT
>JAJFHY010000002.1 GCA_021775375.1 Amylibacter sp.
AGGCTATAAAACCATGTCACTCAAACTCATTAGACGAGGCGAAATCTGGCACGTTCAAGGGGCTGTCGCAAAGCAAAGAATACGCGAAACTACAGGCACAAAGGATAAAAGACTCGCACAAAAAATTAAAGACGAAATCGAACAAGCGGCTTGGAAACGTCACCTTGCTGGCCCCGAAAGCGGTAAAACAATGATGGCTGCTTTTATCGCATATCGAGAAGGCGAAAAAGAAACCAGATTTCTTGAGCCACTAGAGGATTATTTCGGTCATAAACTTATCAAAGATGTAACCGTGGGCGCGATTATACAAGCGGCCATTCGTTTATACCCAACACAAGCAAATTCCACTCGTAACCGGCAATGCATTACCCCGGTGCAATCCGCAATCAATCACGCGGCAAGTCTTGGCTGGTGTAATAGTATCAAGGTTGCGAGGTTTGAGGAATCCAAAAGCGTTCGCGGATTTGTTACGGTTCAATGGGCAAACAGTTTCGCAGAACAAGCCATCAAGGACGGTCTGCCCCATCTAGCGGCTTTGTGTATGTTTATGCTTGGCACAGGAGCGCGTCGAGGTGAGGCGTGCTCACTGACGTGGAATGCTGTGGATATGGAAAACCGGGAGGCGATAATTAATCAAACAAAGATTAAAACAGAACGCATTGCACATCTACCCGCGCCTGTCTTGGTGGCTATGTCAAACATACCGTCAAACAGAAACCCATATGATAAAGTGTTTGGTTATGTGGATGGTGATAGCGTCTCTAAGGTTTGGTCGAACGTCGTAAAGCGTGCAAAGCTAGATCACCTTTCACCCCATTGTTGTCGCCACGGGTTTGCAACTGCCATGCTCCGCAAAGGCTATGATGTTAAAACTGTTGCAGCAATGGGTGGCTGGAAAGACGTTGCAACGGTGATTAAGCACTATGCCCACGCAATCACTGATAAGACTGTAACCGATGCAATATTTGACACAAAACTGACACAAGGCATAAATCAAAACAACCTAAGTAACTCAAATAAAAGGATAAACAAGCTATGACCCAATCCCTTCGTTGGGGAAGGGTGTCCCACTTTCCGCTTTATGGTGTTAAGGCGTAGTTCACAACAAAAAACGCTGGTCATTATGCCGCATTTAAATAATAAACCGTCGTTAATGCCTGTAAAAATTCACTATAGGAAATCTGCACATGTATGTAGCTACACTCATAGCCAACCCGGAACGCGCGAATTTAAGCTCTGCGCTGGCAATTCAAACTGCGATGAAACTGGGGGTTCAGGGTATGGTCTGGCTTGCTGAAAATATTGCTTGCGATATTGAAATGGTGACATTCCCCACAAATACGGAAGTAGTATGGCAGGAACTACAGGATCAGGGCATTGATTTTGTTATTCAACCGATTGATGGGCGACGTAAGAAAATCCTGCTGGCCGATATGGACAGCACCATGATCCGGCAAGAATGTATTGACGAATTGGCGGTTGAAGCGGGTGTTGGTGACCATGTTGCGGGCATTACCGCGCGGGCTATGAATGGCGAGCTGGATTTCGATGATGCTTTGCGTGAGCGTGTCGGGCTAATGAAAGGGCTGGACAGTTCGGTCATTAAAAAGGTTCTGGACAACCGCATTGATCTGATGCCTGGCGGCGTAGAATTGGTTGCGACTATGAAGGCAAGCGGCGCATATACGGCACTGGTTTCAGGGGGTTTCACAGACTTTACGAAAGCAGTTGCCGCAGCACTTGGCTTTGACGAGAACCGTGCCAACACGTTACTGCACAAGGGTGGAAAACTGACTGGTAAGGTTCAAATGCCGATCCTTGGGCGTGAAGCCAAAGTTGAGGCGTTGCATGATGTTACTACAAAGCTTGGGGTAGGCGTTGAGGACGTAATCGCTGTTGGCGACGGTGCCAATGACCTTGGTATGTTGACACTGGCTGGTTGCGGCGTGGCATTGCACGCTAAACCAATTGTTGCGGCACAGTGTGATGTGCGCTTGAATAATTCCGATTTGACGGGCCTGTTGTATGTGCAGGGGTATAAACAAAGTGATTTTGTTTTTCCGAACGGTGTTTCGGAATCTTGGAAGCATCACGATTCATAGCTAATTTTCTGGACGTAGCATAATCAGTTGCATTAGATCAGCGCAGACTGAAATTCTGCCCTTCGCGGCACTTTGGGAGTATATCACATGAAAATGACGACAGAAGAAGCCTTTGTAAAAGTTCTGCAAATGCACGGTATCGACAATGCTTTTGGCATTATTGGTTCGGCGATGATGCCGATCTCTGATTTATTTCCGAAAGCCGGGATCACATTCTGGGATTGCGCCCATGAGTATTCGGGCGGCATGATGGCGGATGGGTTTGCCCGTGCCACTGGTAAAATGTCGATGATGATCGCTCAGAACGGCCCTGGTATTGCCAATTTCGTGACGCCGGTTAAAACCGCATACTGGAACCACACACCGTTGCTGTTGGTTACACCACAAGCTGCCAACAAGAGTATTGGTCAGGGTGGATTTCAGGAAGTTGAGCAAATGCGCATGTTCGCAGATTGCGTCGCTTATCAAGAAGAAGTGCGTGACCCAAGCCGCATGGCAGAGGTTCTGAACCGTGTTATCATGAAAGCAAAACGCCTGTCCGCACCGGCACAGATTAACATTCCACGCGATTTTTGGACGCAGGTGATTGATATCAACCTGCCTGCTATTGTGGACTTTGAACGCCCATCAGGTGGCACAGGTGCTATTTCCGAAGCTGCCAAGTTGCTGTCAGAAGCTAAGTTCCCTGTGATCCTGAACGGTGCAGGCGTTGTAATCGGTGGCGGTATTGATGCGTCAAAAGAATTGGCAGAACGCTTGGACGCTCCTGTTTGTTGCGGTTATCAACATAATGATGCATTCCCTGGCTCTCACCCATTATTTGCAGGGCCTTTGGGCTATAACGGTTCAAAAGCCGGAATGGAGCTGATTTCAAAAGCTGATGTTGTACTGGCACTGGGTACACGGTTGAACCCATTTTCAACATTACCTGGATATGGCATTGACTACTGGCCAACAGCCGCAAAAATCATTCAAGTCGATATCAACCCGGACCGTATTGGCCTGACCAAGCCTGTGACTGTTGGAATTGTTGGTGATGCAAAACAAGTGGCCGAGCAATTGTTGGCACAATTGTCCGACGCTGCCGGTGACGAAGGCCGCAAA
>JAJFHY010000011.1 GCA_021775375.1 Amylibacter sp.
CCCAGACTGAACGTGGGTGAAATCTAGAATTTTAATGCCTTCAAGAGCTTTCATTATGTATTCCTAATTATTACTAAGTTATTTTTTTGCTGCTCTTTTCTTAGCAACAACACTTTGCGGGTTCAGACTTCCGATATTACCACTTTCTTTTCCAGCGGCAGGGTCAATCACCGCATTAATCAGAGTCGGTTTGCCAGAATCCATTGCTTCATTCACAGCACGTTTCAATTCATCGGGGTTTGTCACATTAACGCCCACACCACCGAAGGCCTCCATCATCTTATCATATCGGCTGTTCTTGACGAACACAGTTGTAGCAACATCTGAGCCACCAGAGGGATTTTCGTCCGTGCCTCGGTATATGCCGTTGTTATTGAACACAACAATACAGACAGGTAAATTATAGCGGCAGATAGTTTCAACTTCCATACCGGAAAACCCAAACGCACTATCGCCTTCAACTGCAAGCACCGGTTTGCCGGTTTCGATCGCAGCAGCGATGGCACTTCCCATGCCAATTCCCATAACGCCCCACGTACCTACGTCCAGACGTTTTCGCGGCTGATACATGTCGATAATGCTGCGCGCAAAATCAAGTGTATTCGCACCCTCATTTACAAGGATTGCATCCGGGCGTTCCTTAATAATTGTACGCAACGCACCAAGTGCACCGTGGTAATCCATTGGCGTATTGTTGTTTTGTAGTGATGCGGCCATCCGAGCCAGATTAGTTTCTTTTTTAGCATTGATTGTATCAGTCCAATCAGATGGCGGCGTCGCCCAATCGTTACCCATTCCATCAAGCAATGCAGATAAGCACGAGCCAATGTCGCCGACAAGAGGTGCTGCAATTTCCACATTGCTGTCCATCTCTTTAGGTTCGATATCGATCTGGACAAACTTTTTGGTATGCGGCTCACCCCATTGCTTGCCCTTACCGTGAGATAGCAACCAGTTTAAACGCGCACCAACCATAACCACGACGTCCGCTTCTTTTAAAACCAATGAGCGCGCCGCACCGGCAGATAAGGGATGTGTATCAGGCAATAATCCTTTAGCCATGCTCATCGGTAGATATGGAATGCCGCTTTTTTCAACAAAGTTGCGTACATGCTCATCTGCTTGTGCGTAAGCAGCACCTTTACCAAGGATAATCAGAGGCTTTTTAGCAGTTTTCAATACATCCAGCGCACGATCAACTGCATTCGGTGCTGGTATTTGGGCTGGAGCAGGATCAATAACTTTGACCAGCGACTTAGCACCGACATCTTCAAAAACAATTTGGCCAAGCAGCTTTGCAGGCAAATCAAGATAGACACCACCGGGACGACCTGAAACCGCTGCGCGAATTGCGCGTGCCACAGCAATACCGATATCTTCAGCATGCAACACGCGGTAGGCAGCTTTACAAAGTGGTTTGGCAATAGCCAATTGGTCCATCTCTTCGTAGTCACCCTGCATCAGATCAACAACTTCGCGTTCCGATGAACCACTAATCAAAATCATTGGCCAACAGTTGGTTGTAGCATGCGCAAGCGCAGTTAGCCCGTTCAGAAAACCCGGAGCCGAGACCGTAAGACAGACGCCGGGTTTTTTGGTTAAAAAGCCTGCGATGGCAGCTGCATTGCCTGCATTCTGCTCATGACGAAAAGAGATAACACGAATGCCCGCACCCTGCGCAAACCGACCCAAATCCGTAATCGGAATACCGGGTACGCCATAGATAGTATTAACTTCATTTAGCTTCAGGGCATCAATTAATAGATGGAAACCATCTGTAAGCTCACGCTCAGCATCGTCTTTCACTATATTTGTCTCCGTGCTTTCGCTTGCTTTGGATAGAGTCATTTTATTCTCCGTATTCTTTATTTAAAACTAGATGGCTTCGGCTTCTGCAGAGTTTAAACTTTCCAATCTAGTCCATGTTTTGTGGATATGATCATGCAATCGCATTGTGTGTTCTCTGACGCGTCTGGATGCCAAATCCGCATCTCTGGCTTCTAGTGCGTCGATTATTTCCATATGGTCTGCAACTGATTTGGTAACGCGATCGCCCTCGCCCATTGCGCGGCGACGCACTGCATGCATATGGTCAAACAACCCATCTGCCATTTTACCAAGCGCCTTACATCCCGACAGTTCTAAAATATATTGATGAAACTGGATATTGGCATCCGAGTATTCTTCTATTTCCGCGCTCATTGCGTTCATACTGTTTTTCACCGCAAACTTGCGTAGCGCACGCAGGTCATCGTCTGATGCTTTTTCTGTAACCAACCGGGCAGCCATGCTTTCCAGTGCGGCCCATATAACTACCATCTCGAGTATTTCAGTACGGGATTTACGATGAACAAACACACCTTTTCGTGGAATTATCTCTACCAAGCCATCTTGCGCCAGACGCGCTAGTGCCTCCCTGATAGGGGTCCGTGAAATAGCAAGGTTTTCAGCCAACTTACGTTCATCCAACCGCAAATCCGTTTCAGGCTGATAGATATTCATTTCAAGGATAGCTTTACGCAACACGTCGTAAGTATGATCTTTTAGCGTAAAGTTAACTGCAACCGGACTTAGGTTATCGCTAATCGACATGTGTTTCTCCCAATGAAATCCTCACTATAGCAATCTGCCATAAGTAGAATCTGCATTCATTATGTGGTATACCATACACCCGACCCTAAGCCAGTCAATACAATTATTTGCATGGCGCTAAGTGAAAACAACTTGACATATACGCCTCTGGTATACCACATACCAAGCTAAACATATTATGACATTTGGCCCAAAAGCCAATATTTATATACTGTAAAGAGACCTAAAAGCATGCTTATAAGAGCGACAGATTCAGCTTTGATAGTCATAGATGTTCAGGAACGTCTGGTGCCTGTTATGCAAGCTCCGGCACGTACGGTACAAAACACGAAATTGTTACTTCACGCCGCGCGGATAAATAATGTCCCCGCAATTTTAACGGAACAATATCCCAAAGGTTTAGGCCCGACTCTTTCGGAAGTTAAAAAAGCCGCGGGCGAATCCATCGTACTTTCCAAAATGCATTTTTCCTGTATGGAAGACACGATCTTTGCGAAAGAGTTCAAATCACTTGGGCGTAGGCAAGCGATATTAGTAGGTATGGAAGCACATATTTGCGTTGTACAAACTGCGGCCAGCCTGTTTGAATACGGCTACGAAGTTTTTGTAGTATCGGACGCAACGGCTTCCAGAACAATCGAAAGCGAAAAGGCCTGTCTGGAACGATTAAGTGCTGCAGGTGTCAGTATCGTAACAACTGAAATGGTCGTATTTGAATGGCTCGGCAAGGCTGGTACAGCCGCATTTAAAGAACTACTACCTCTTATAAAATAACATACACAGGGAGAACGACATGAACATCCATGAATACCAGGCCAAAGAAGTTCTTAAGGGGTTTGGTGCGCCCGTCGCAAAAGGTGTAGCAATTACCCAACTAAGTGAAGCAAATGCTGCAATCGCTGCCCTTCCCGGCCCGGTTTGGGTTGTAAAAAGTCAAATCCATGCGGGTGGGCGCGGAAAAGGAACTTTTAAAGAATTGGGTAAAGACGCCAAAGGTGGGGTGCGTGTGTCTTTTTCAGCTGAAGAAGCTCTGGCAAACGTGAATGAAATGTTGGGGAAAACGCTGGTCACCAAACAAACCGGTCCAGCCGGAAAACAAGTTAACCGTCTTTATATCGAGGACGGTGCAAATATCGAACGTGAGCTTTATCTGTCTATTCTAGTGGATCGTGAAAACGGAAAAACATCATTTGTTGCATCAACAGAAGGTGGCATGGATATTGAAACTGTTGCAGAAGAAACGCCGGAATTAATTCACACAATTGGCATTACAGCCTCAAAGGGATGTACAACTCAAGACGCCGAGAGGATTGCAGACGCTTATAAGTTGACTGGCAGCGCGCGAGATCAGGGCATAGAACTGTTCAAAACGCTTTATGAAGCGTTTACCAGTAAGGACATGAGTTTGCTGGAAATTAATCCACTGATCGTAACAAAAGAAAATGATATCCAAGTTTTGGACGCCAAAGTTTCATTCGATAGCAATGCTTTGTTCCGTCATCCGGACATCCTGGAATACCGCGACATAACAGAAGAAGACGAAAAAGAAATCGAAGCATCCAAATTCGATCTTGCCTATATCGCATTGGATGGCGAAATCGGGTGTATGGTTAATGGCGCAGGCTTGGCGATGGCCACAATGGACATTATTAAAATGTACGGTGCCGAACCTGCCAATTTTCTGGACGTAGGTGGCGGTGCGACGACTGAAAAAGTCACCGCAGCATTCAAAATCATCACCTCTGATCCAAAGGTTAAAGGTATTCTGGTAAACATTTTTGGCGGGATTATGCGTTGCGATGTGATTGCGCAGGGCGTTGTTCAAGCAGTCAAAGACGTGGGGCTGGACGTACCCTTGGTTGTACGTTTGGAAGGAACCAAGGTGAACGAAGGCAAGGCAATCATTAACGAAAGCGGCCTGAATGTAATTGCTGCGGATGATCTGGATGATGCTGCACAGAAAATTGTTAAAGCGGTGAAAGGATAATATCATGTCTATCTTAATCAATAATGACACAAAAATCATCGTTCAGGGCCTGACAGGCAAAACCGGCACCTTCCACACTGAACAAGCCTTGGCTTACCACGGAACGCAAATGGTTGCGGGCACACACCCTAAAAAAGGTGGCACAAACTGGACTGGTTCGGATGGCCAAAGCTTACCGATTTACACATCTGTGACAGATGCAAAAGAGGCTACAGGGGCTACAGCGTCTGTTATTTATGTGCCACCATCAGGAGCCGCCGCCGCTATAGAAGAAGCGATCGACGCTGAAATAGACATCATTACATGCATCACAGAAGGCGTTCCCGTTCAAGACATGGTTCGCGTCAAAGAAAAGCTTGATGCATCCAAGTCCCGTTTAATCGGTCCAAACAGCCCTGGGATAATGACAGCTGACGCATGTAAGATCGGCATTATGCCTGGTAGCATCTTTAAAAAAGGCTCTGTTGGCGTTCTGTCTCGTTCCGGCACACTTACCTATGAAGCCGTATATCAAACAACAGTAGCAGGTTTAGGCCAATCTTCTGCTGTCGGTATTGGTGGAGACCCCGTCAAGGGCACTGAGTTCATTGACATTCTGGAAATGTATCTTGCGGATCCCCAAACAAAATCAATCATTATGATTGGCGAAATCGGTGGGTCTGCAGAAGAGGATGCAGCCCAGTTCCTGATAGACGAGGCAAAAAAAGGGCGCTCAAAACCTACAGTCGGTTTTATTGCAGGCCGCACTGCACCGCCCGGAAGAACAATGGGGCACGCAGGTGCTGTCATCTCTGGTGGCAAAGGCGGCGCAGAGGATAAAATCGAAGCCATGAAAACCGCTGGTATTCGTGTGTCGCCTTCCCCCGCTAAATTGGCTGAAACGCTGGTTGATTTACTGGGGTAATTTTTTTATTAGGTAAGAAGCATAAATTAATGGCCAATATCCTGACTTTATTTTTATCTAAATCCAAAGGAAGTTACTAATGCCCTACAAAATCCTTATTCTAGGGGCCTCTTACGGCTCACTTCTTGGAACAAAGCTCATTGCTGCGGGACATGACGTAACACTTGTCTGCCGCGCTGAAACCGCCGCTCTTATAAATGAAAAAGGGACGGAAGTTCGTATCAAACTACGTGATGAAGACGAACATCGCAGCTTTTTCTCTGGAGCTCTCGCAGGAAATATGACTGCTGCAACACCGGATGATGTAAAACCAGAGGATTACGATCTTGTATGCCTTGCCATGCAAGAACCGCAATATTCACACCCTAGTTTAAAGGATTTACTTGCGCGGATTGCAAAAGCTAAAGCACCGTGCATGTCGATAATGAACATGCCGCCGCTGCCTTATCTAAAACGCATACCATCTCTTGATTGTTCAGGGCTTGCGGATGCTTTCTTAGAGGCCGATATTTGGGACCAATTCGATCCGAAACTAATGACACTTTGCTCACCAGATCCACAGGCTTTCCGTCCACCTGTGGAAGCCCCGAATGTCTTACACGTTGGCCTGCCGACAAACTTTAAAGTATCTAAGTTCAATGATCCGAAACTGGATGCAATGCTGACTGATCTGGAAGCCGGCATTCAGGACTATCGTATCGATGGCAAAGACGTCCCGGTTAAACTTCGTGTTTATGATTCACTTTTTGTACCATTCGCAAAATGGAGCATGTTGGCAACCGGCAACTATCGTTGCATCACATCAGACGGCCCACGTGCAATTCAAGAAGCTGTTCATAGTGATGTTGCCAAGTCAGAAGAAATTTACAATTACGTGCGCGATCTTGTTGTTCACTTGGGTGCCGATGAATCTGATATGGTGCCATTCCAAAAATATGCAAATGCAGCACAAAACCTGCTGAAACCATCTTCTGCTGCTCGTGCCGTTTATTCCGGCGCAACCAACATTGAACGTGTGGACAAATTGATAAAGCTGGCCGGAGATGCCGTTGGTATGCATCACCCCGACATCGACGCATCCGTTGTAACTGTTGATAAAAAGCTGGCAGAAAACAAAAACTCCGCTAACTCCTGACAATAACCGCGACAGAGCGATGCCGATAACATTACTCTTTCGCGTTCAAACCCTAAAGCCGCATGGCCCTGTCTTAGGCCAACGTCCCTAAATGTTTACTTGCAACAATAATCACATGCTGCATAATCAAACTCAGGGAGAAGCCAGATAGCATAAACATCCGATAGACGGATACTATCATTCGTGTGGCACTAGGCGGTTTATGGCAGCATTTTTGAAAGTCACGGATCTAACGATAGGGTTTAATGCGCCTGAACCTATAATCGATGCGGTCAACTTTTCATTAAATAAAGGTGAAACACTGGCAATAGTGGGCGAAAGCGGGTCCGGAAAGACATTAAGCTGCCGTGCAATATTGGGTATTTTACCACAAACTGCACAAATTCGATCAGGCCAGATTATGTTTAATCATCTGGACCAACAGATTGATCTGTTAAAACTGAGCGAGCGTTGTTTACGCTCAATACGCGGCAATAGTATATCGATGATTTTTCAGGAACCCATGCGTTCCTTATCACCGCTGCACAAGGTGGGTCATCAAGTTGCAGAAGTTCTTGAATTGCATCTTGATTGGTCAAAACGAAAAATAAAACAGGCTGTTCTGGCCAAGTTTGAGCGTGTTGGATTTCCTGATCCTGAACGGGCTTATAGGGCATACCCGTTCGAGATGTCTGGCGGGATGTTGCAACGCGCGATGATCGCAATGGCAATGATTGCAAAACCCGACTTACTGATTGCAGACGAACCAACAACAGCTTTGGATGTAACCACACAGGCCCAAGTTTTGGGGTTGATAAAGGATTTACAGTCGGAAACCGGTATGGCTGTAATACTGGTCACACATGATTTGGGCGTCGTTGCCAATATGGCAGATCATGTTGTTGTGATGAATAAAGGGCGGGTAATGGAGCGGGGTGAAGCAAAGCTTGTTCTTGGGGCCCCTGCCCATCCCTATACACAAAAACTTTTCGCAGCCGCTCCCACTATTCCGGAAACCTCTGAATTTGTTCCACCCCCGCCGCATGACGATCTGATTTTAGACATGCAAGATATTTCAAAAACCTATCAGGCCCGTAGCGCCTCAGCTTTGCAGCCCGCTGTTATTATTAAAGCAGTATGTGATGTAAACCTGAAACTGGCGCGCGGGAAAACCTTTGCAGTAGTCGGCGAAAGCGGTTCCGGCAAATCAACATGCGCGCGTATTGCTTTGGGCGCGGAACTACCCAATATAGGTGGTCGCGTCCTGTTTAAATCACAAACCGATAAAACACCGATAGAGGTACAAGCCTTAACACATGCAGAACGTGTTGGGTTCCAAAAACAAGCGCAAATGGTATTTCAGGATCCATTTTCATCCCTAAGCCCACGCATGCAAATTATTGACACGTTAACTGAACCGCTGGACATCCACGGCATAGGCACAAAATCCGAACGTAATGATCGTGCCTTGGAAATGTTGGAACAAGTCGGATTGAACGGCAGTATGCTGCGCCGCTATCCGCATGCCTTTTCGGGTGGGCAACGGCAACGTTTGTCCATTGCACGTGCGCTAACTCTGAACCCGAAACTTTTGGTTTGCGATGAGCCAACATCTGCCTTGGATGTTTCCGTGCAGGATCAAATCCTGGATTTGCTCGAGGAAATTCGTGACGCACGAAACCTGTCCTATCTGTTTATATCACACGATCTTGCCGTCGTATCGCGCATCGCAGATGAGGTGGCCGTGATGCGCCGCGGACGCATTGTAGAACAGGCCCCGCCCTGCACATTATTCGCAAACCCAAAACACCCCTATACCCAAGCGTTGATTGCCGCCCAACCCGAGCCTGATATTCACCGCACAATTGATCTTAACCTAGTGTCTTTGGGCGCAGGCAGCTCAACTTCTTGGGCAGAGGAGTTTCGCTTTGAAGATAAAAACATCCCTCCATTGATGGAATTGGAACCCGGACATATGGTGCGCTGTCATGGGTAAGCTGCAAACCTTTTGCAATACACTTATATTTGGCATGACCGTGGCGTATGGCCTAGGGGCTGTCGAATTACAAGAAACCGGATTTTTCAAAGGTGAAGTCTCGGCGGGTTTATTGCCACCCGTCGAAGAACGTGTTCCCGTTCAACCATTGATCGTTGATTTAAACGCAAAGGGTCGCAACATCGGGCAACAGGGTGGCGCATTACGCACCATGATCACACGCTCGAAAGACACCCGACAAATGGTGGTATACGGTTATGCGCGCCTTGTAATTTATGACCAGAATTACAAATTACAGCCTGATATTTTGGAAAGCTTTGATAATGTCGATGACAAAATCTTTACCTTCCATTTACGCAAGGGCCATAAATGGTCGGACGGCGAACCATTCAATTCTGTCGATTTTGAATATTGGTGGGATGATGTCGCCAACAACGATGAATTAATGCCCTCTGGCCCACCTGAATTTCTGCGTGTAGAAGGCGAGTTTCCACAAGTCTCTTTTCCCGACGATCTGACGATAATTTATGCTTGGTCCAAACCCAATCCGCAATTCCTGCAAATACTGGCACAAGCCCGCCCTCCGTTTATATTCCGACCCGCGCATTATCTGAACAGTTACCACCTAGAATTCGCGAATGTAGAACAACTTGAGCATGAAATTAAGTTGAAAAAAGTACGAAGTTGGGCATCTTTGCACAACAAAGTTGATAATATGTACAAGTTTGACAATGCAGACCTGCCAACGTTGCAGCCCTGGGTTATTGATAAGAAAAGCACAAAAAGCAGACGTATTTTCACACGTAATCCCTTCTACCACCGCATAGACACAAACGGGGTGCAACTGCCCTATATCGATCAGGTGGAAATGTCAGTTGTTGGTGCGGGGTTGGTCGCAGCCAAAGCCAATGCAGGTGAGGTTGATCTGCAAGCGCGTGGCTTAAGTTTCAAAGATATCTCAATCCTGAAAAAAGGCGAAAAGGACAATGGTAGATATAAGACATTGCTTTGGGCTAACGGCGTCGCTTCGCAAATCGCAATTTACCCCAATCTGAATTTTGCCGATCCTGTCTGGCGTAACATATTGCGCGATGTCCGGTTCCGCCGCGCATTATCCATGTCCGTTGACCGCCGTATGATCAACCGCGCGCTATACTTCGGCCTTGCAAAAGAAGGGGCGATGACTGCATTGCCAGCCAGCCCGTTTTTTGACCCAGAAAACCGGGCCGCATGGGCACAATATGACGTGGCTGCAGCGAACGCTTTATTGGATGACATGGGATTGGCTGAAAGGCGTGCAGACGGTATACGCCTACTGCCTGACGGACGGCCTATGTTGTTCGTGGTAGAAACGGCAGGTGAACGCCAAGAGGTTGAAAATGCGCTTCAGATCACATCTGATACGTGGCGCGATATCGGGGTACAGCTGGTTATACGCCCGCTTGATCGCGATATTTTGCGCAGCCGTGTAGATACCGGTGTGGCAATGGCCGCTGTGTGGTTTGGTTGGGATAACGGCATACCGCAGCCCTACACTTCACCTGCATATCTTGCCCCGCGGCAACAAGAGTTTTTTGCATGGCCAAAATGGGGGCAATATTTCCTGACCGACGGACAAGCCGGTGAAAAAGTCGATATGCCTGCACCACAAAAACTATTGGATTTATCCTTGGAATGGGATCGCGCGACAACAAATGCAAAACGCGCAGATATTTGGCGTAAAATGTTGAAAATACATGCAGATCAGGTTTACGGTATCAGTATTTTAGCAGAAGCCCCGCAACCTATTGTCGTGTCAAACAGGCTGCGTAATGTTCCTCAAAACGCCATTTGGGCGTGGGAACCGGGTGCACATTTTGGCATTCACCGCATGGACGAGTTTTATTTTAAAACCGGCGAGGCCGCACAATGATCATATTGCGCTACGCCTTCTACAGATTGATAACGATGCTGCTGACACTGTTGCTGGTCTCGGCTTTGATATTTTTCATCATCAATCTGCCGCCCGGAAATTACCTTACCAATCAAATAATGGAATTACAGGCAACGGGCCAGGATGCGGGCGTAGCTAAAGCCAAGTTTTTACAACACGAGTATTCACTCGACCGCCCCTTGATCGAGCAATACCTGATCTGGATCGGTGCGTGGCCGGGCCCTTATGGGTTTTCAGGTATGTTACAAGGCGATTTCGGTTGGTCGTTCGAGTTTGACCAACCCGTGATCGACATAGTCGGGCAGGCCCTGTGGTTGACCATTTTAGTTAATCTGGCAGCCGTATTATTTGTCTATTTGGTCGCCTTGCCCCTCGGCGTTTTAGCGGCAGCAAGATCACAGACATGGGTCGATTACACTTCATCATTTATCGGTTATCTGGGATTGGCCACACCCAATTTTCTATTGGCCTTAATCCTGTTCTACTACGGTCAAAAATACCTGAATCTGCCCATCGGTGGACTTATGGCTCCGGAGATGGAGGGCGAACCGATGAGCTTTGCCAAAGTGAAATCAATCCTGTTACATCTGATCATCCCGACATTTGTGATTGGCACATCGGGTGCGGCGGCGATGATGCAACGCCTGCGAGCTAATATGCTGGACGAGTTGGATAAGCCTTATGTGGAAACCGCACGCGCCAAGGGCATGTCACCTACAAAAATGTTAATGAAATACCCCTTGCGTATGGCGTTGAACCCGTTTGTTGCTGACATCGGGAACTTGTTGCCGTCAATGATCTCTGGTTCGGTTTTGGTGTCAGTGGTCTTGGGGTTGCAAACAATAGGCCCTGCGTTACTGACCGCGCTGAAATCACAAGACCAGTTCCTTGCAGGATTCATTTTACTGTTTGTAGCATTATTAACCTTGATCGGGACCATGATCTCGGATGTGCTGTTGATGCTGCTTGATCCACGTATCCGTTACGGGGAGCGCAAGTAATGACAGTTCTACCAGACGGCCGCTATGTTGATGATGCTCCATATGATCCGCATGAAAATGCCAGCGCGGCTGAGCGCCCCGACATGGACGCACCAAACTGGCTGCTGATCTGGCGGCGGTTCAGACGGCATAAACTTGCATTGGTCTCTGGCCTGTTTCTACTGGTGTCCTATCTGATGCTGCCTGTTACGGGGTTCATTGCACCCTACACGCCGAATGAACGCCATGCCGACCATCTGTATGCTCCACCTCAGGGAATACATCTGTTTAACAACGGTAAGTTTATCGGGCCGCATGTATTACCGATTACGGCCACAGCTGATCTGGAAAACTATCGCTGGCGTTATAGCGCTGATGAAAACCGTCCGATGAAACTGGAATATTTCTGCAAACGCGGCACATATAATCTGTTTGGCCTCATTCCAACCGATCGCCACCTGGTTTGCGCGCCTAAAGGGGCAACATTATTCCTGTTAGGATCAGATCGTCTGGGGCGTGATGTATTTTCACGTATCGTTTACGGTGCACAGCTGTCTTTAAGCGTTGGCGTCATAGGTATTATTGTATCTTTTACCCTCGGTATTTTCTTCGGTAGCATAGCAGGTTATTTCGGTGGCAAATGCGATTGGCTGATCCAACGCACAATTGAGGTTTTACGGTCTTTACCGGAGTTGCCTTTGTGGCTTGCACTCTCTGCTGCAGTGCCTTCACATTGGGGACCGGTGACAGTATTTTTCATCATCTCTATCATCTTGGGTATTCTGGACTGGCCGGGGCTGGCGCGGGCGGTACGATCCAAATTTCTGTCTTTAAGGGAAGAGGAATATGTACGCGCAGCAGAAATGATGGGGGCCAAACCTGCACGGATCATCAGCCGCCACCTGTTGCCGAATTTCTCCAGCCATCTGATTGCAAGTGCTATGTTATCCATCCCTGCAATGATACTGGGCGAAACCGCCCTTTCCTTTTTGGGTCTTGGCCTACGAGCACCCGCAGTCAGTTGGGGCGTGATGTTGAATGACGCGCAAAACCTAGCCGCGATAGAGATCTATCCCTGGACGGCATCACCTATGCTTATGATCATTGTCGTGGTTTTGGCGTTCAACTTTTTGGGCGACGGATTACGCGACTCTCTTGATCCATACAAAAGCTAAGCGCTAACAGGTTTATTCCGGGCCATCATCTTGCTCTGCAACATCAGACTGTTCTTCCTCAACACCTGAAAGAGCTGCCGCCGCAAGAGCGGTTTTCTGCGCAGTAGATAAATCCTTGTCCATGTTATCGTCTGCTAAACGAACCGTCACCTCGCGGTGTGCAAATTTGATACCTTCACGGGCAAATAAATCTCGAATGTCCTGAAACACACGTTTGCGGATAACCCATTGATCGCCTGGTTTTGTCATAAATTTGACGCGAATAATCATTGCTGAATCCTGCATCTCGATGACACCCTGCGATTTAAGGGGTTGTAAGAAATTATCGCCAATGATCGGGTCTTCCAGTAATTCAAGGCCCAGTTGTTTGATTAATTTGCGTACTTTTTCAACGTCAGTATCATAGGTCACCCGCAAGGGTAGCTTCATCATCACCCAATCGCGTGAAAAGTTTGTAAGCACCTTAATTTCACCAAATGGAATCGTGTGCAATAATCCCAGATGGTGACGTAATTGAAATGATCTGACAGAAATTTTCTCAACTGTTCCACGCACATCGCCTACATCAATATATTCACCTTTGCGAAACGCATCATCTACCAGAAAAAACGCCCCCGAGAAAATATCACGCACAAGCGATTGTGCGCCAAAGCCAATGGCAAGCCCTGCAACACCCGCGCCTGCAAATAACGGGCTTACGTTAATGCCCATTTGTAACAGTGCAATCAAACCAATCGTGACAATGACAACAATAAGGATGAAATTTCTGAACAATGGCAACAATGTTGCCAGACGGCTTGCACCAGATCCCCCTCCTTCGTCTCCCGGGGCTACCTCGATTTCATCTCCACCTTCATCACTAATCTTACTGTCAATCCAGATGCGGAAAATATGATAGGCGATATAGCCGATGAATATGATAACTATAATATCCAAACTCCGTTCAACGAACAAAGATTGTGCAGTCATCTGGTTGCTGACATTCCAAATAGAAGCCAAAGCCCATAACCCTGCAACAAATGCCAGAATGCCTGCCACACGCCGTGCTAGGTCTTCAAAATTACTCAATGGGTGTTTGTATGGTGTTTCCTCTTCCTCCAAGATTACACCACTTGCCTCGTCAGGTTTTTCATCCTCTTCCAAGGCCACACGGTTGACCTCTCGCATTGCAGAGGATCTTTGAAAAAAACGTTCTATCGAATAGTTGATGATGCCGTAGACAACTATGATTGAGAGCAAAATTGCATATGCCCCCAAAATCAACGGTGTGGAAAGCGGGATGTTCAGAACCAGTCGATAGGTTAAATCTGCCCATGCAAACAAAAGATAAACGATTGCCAAATAATGCCATGCAGAAGAGACTAACAAGTTCAACTTGCCGGTCTGATCATTTGTAAGGCCATTGCGGATCGCCCGGGAAATAGGCTTTTTATTAAACAATATTAAGGCAATATTCAGTATCACAAGGATAGTCGTCAGAATTGCTGTGAATAATGCAAAAACATCATATGTCAGCCCCAGTTCGTGAAGCCATGACTCGAAGATAACCACACAAATATCAATTGAAGATGTTATCCATAACCAATGGTATAATCGATTGGCGTCTTTATTCGAAAATTGTGAAATCCGGTACTGACAAGCATATGGCGCCAATACCATTCGCCAAAGTAATGTAGCAAAGCGACAACTGGCATATCCTATGTTGATAAGCGTCACTGTAAATTGCATTGCAGAGTTTTCTAAGGGGCCAAATACTGTCGCGCCGATAACATAAGCCACAGCCATGGATACCAAAACACCTGTGGCCCGTAGGAAAAACCGCGTGACTAAAAATGGTAGTTTTCCCGCGTAACCAACCGGGTCATCTATTGTGCGAAGTTCGAAAAACCTGACTATAATGCGCTTGCCATATATTTCCCTTTCAACCAACCACCCAATTGCAAAGAATAATAATGACCAGAATAAAGCACTTGCATAGGCCCACAGCTCGCCAGTCGGGCTATTTGCTTTCAGTATAAAATTAAATTCAACGAAGGACCCCGGTAATGATTGTAGGCGTCTAACCAGAGTTTTGCGAAACTCTACTGCCGACATCTGAAAAGACATCAGGTTCGACATACCACCAGCGGTTTCACTATTTTCGCCGTCCGTTACAGTGGGCTGGCTTAATGGCTTACCGTGCGTATCCACGACAATAACCTGCACGCCGCTTTCAGCAGCATTTCGCATCATTTCGGCAAAACTCTCAGCTGCTGCATCCTGCTCAGTTGGAGCAGAATTATTCAAACTATCAGGCACAAGAGACATTTGTGATTGTGCGGGAAATGATGCAAATAGAAGTATGATAAAAGCGGTCAAGAACTGCGTTAATGTGGTTCGCATGGCTTAGTTAAATCCCTGAATATTCTTAAACATCTAAGTTACGGCAGGACTATACCCAGTGCAACCTTTGTACGTATCCCCATATATCAGCGGTTTTATATTTCAACTTAATAAACAGTGGTTTTTACTACATTATACTTTATTATTAAGCACTTTATTCTTTAAAAACCCATAACCACACACAATATCAATCACGGCCTTTTGAAGCTTATGTCAACAATATTCCAGTTGCTTTATGATACTAATCTAAGGCGATCGATAATCAGATACCAAATTTATGGTTTAAATACTGTAATATTTGTGACACATGATACGAAAAGCTTTATTATGGCAAACAACATTACGAACCCGGCCCAAGGTGCTATCTTGCTACAAATCTATATTGCCTGCATCAGTTTTTACAGTGCGTCATCATATAATCAATGGCACATCATTGGAAAGCCAATCCAATGAACAAAATCACAGTCCCATCAGGCCATGAAAAACCAACACAATTCTCTCGCGTGTTACTATACAGCCACGATACATTTGGCCTCGGGCACATCCGGCGATCACGCACTATTGCCAATGCAATTACAGCTGCTGACCAATATACCACGGCTTTAATACTAACTGGCTCACCCGTTGCAGGCCGCTTTACGTTTCCGGAACGTGTTGACCATATCAGATTACCCGGTGTGACAAAAATGACCGATGGTTCTTATATGTCTGAAACCCTTGGTATGAATATTGATGAAACGACCAGTCTGCGTTCCGGTTTGATTAAGTCAACAATACAACATTACAAACCCGACCTTGTGATTGTAGACAAAGAGCCAACTGGGTTTCGCGGCGAATTACTTGACAGTTTGAAATGGATTAAAAAGCACCGCCCCAACACTCGCATCGTTTTGGGGCTACGCGATGTCTTGGATGATCCGGCGCTTTTGGAAAAAGAATGGGACCGTAAAGGCGCTGTTGCAGCCACCGAAGATTTCTACGATGAGATTTGGATTTATGGCATGAAATCCATCTACAATCCGATTGCCGGTTTGGCGCTATCGCAGGACATAAAAGCACACACACACTGGACAGGGTATCTGCGCCGCGAAAACCTTGATGAACCTATTCCCAAGAGCGACCCATATATTTTGATCACACCGGGTGGTGGTGGTGATGGTGCTGCAATGGTTGATCATGTCCTATCCGCTTATGAAAAGGATACCAAACTGCAACCAAATGCACTGTTGGTTTATGGCCCTTTCCTAACCGGTGATGAACGGGCAACTTTTGAAAACCGTGTAGCCCATCTTAACGGGCGTGTGAAAACAGTTGGCTTTGACAGCCATATGGAAACACTGATGACTGGCGCAATTGGCGTTGTTGCAATGGGCGGGTACAATACATTTTGTGAAATCCTATCCTTTGACAAACCCGCCGTAATCATTCCGCGGACCGTTCCGCGATTAGAGCAATATATCCGTGCCAAACGCGCCGAAGATTTAGGCCTTTTGCGGATGATACACAAAGAGCGTGATGGCGACGATGCTGATGTTATGATTGAAGCAATCCGCAACCTTCCCAACCAAAACCCACCATCTGCTGTTAAAATAGACGGGCTTTTGGACGGCTTGGATGTTGTCGTAGAGCGTACAAAATATCTTTTATCAAAAGCATCACAGAAATCCGAATGACGCCTACATCTGATCCGACACTTGCTGTCATTGTCAAAGGATGGCCGCGGCTTTCGGAAACCTTTATTGCACAGGAACTACTGGCGCTTCAAGAAAACGGCCAACAGTTCGAGATCTGGTCCTTGCGTTTTCCAACAGATAAAAAAACGCATCCTTTACATCAAAAAATTACCGCGCCCGTAAAGTATCTGCCGGAGTATTTACATCAGGAACCTATGCGTGTCTTTCGCGCTTGGCGTACTGCGCGTAAATTACCAGGTTATAAAAATGCATGGGATATCTGGCGCAAAGATTTCGCCCGTGACAAAACCCGCAATCGTATCCGCCGCTTCGGGCAGGCGTGTGTTTTGTCCACAGAATTACCCGACAGTGTAGCGGGGCTATACGCACATTTCATGCACACACCATCTTCGGTCGCGCGTTATGCGGCAATTATGACCGACAAGAACTGGGGATTTTCGGCCCATGCGAAAGACATCTGGACATCACCTGAATGGGAAAAACGCGAAAAACTAGCCCCTGATACATATGGTGCTGCATTCGGTGCGACTTGCACTGCATATGGGGCTCAGCATCTACGCGACCTTACGGATAGCCCAACTCGTATAGATCTGGTTTATCACGGGCTTGATTTATCACGCTTTCCGGAACCGCCCGAACGCATGCCCAAAAATCCAACTGGCCCGTTACAATTCCTGTCCGTTGGACGATTGGTTGAAAAGAAGGGCTTTGACCGTTTGATCGCAGCCCTAACGCTTTTACCGATAGAGGTTGATTGGCACTGGACGCATATCGGCGGTGGCGACTTGAAACAGGATCTTCAAATACAAGCTGAAAAGTCAGGCGTTCTGGATCGCATCACTTGGCGCGGGGCTTGCGATCAGCCAGAGGTTATCACAGCTATGCGCACGGCAGATATATTTATACTGCCCAGCCGTATAGCTGACGATGGTGATCGTGACGGACTGCCCAATGTGTTGATGGAAGCAGCCTCACAAAAATTGCCAATCATTTCCACCGATGTATCCGCCATTCCAGAATTCATCGACACGGGCATTCACGGATTACTGGTGCAAGACGACCCAACCGAACTGGCAGCCGCCATCATCGCATTGGCCTCTGATCCCGCGAAACGCATGGGCTACGCAGAAGCGGCTTACATGCGACTGACAACCGATTTCGGCATGGATGCAGGGATCACAAAGCTGGTTGCACGCTTGCAAACCTTATGTGCAAATCGCTAGGCTGACCCCATGTCCAGCATCGCATTTTACGCCCCATTAAAGCCGCCCACCCATCCGACGCCGTCGGGTGACCGCGCAGTTGCTCGGGCATTGTTAAAGGCAATTGGACCACAAGCTGAACTGGTTTCAGAATTGCGTGTGTATGACGGGAAGGGTGCTATCGGCGCTCAAGAGACACTGATAGATGCTGCAAAGATTGAAGCGCAGAATTTGATAAAACAGGGGCACAAGCAAGGTTGGCAAGCTTGGTTCACCTATCACAATTATTACAAATCACCCGACCTGATTGGCCCAATCGTGTCAAAAGCGTTGGGCATTCCCTATATTTTACTGGAAGCCTCCCGTGCCAAGAAACGGCTTGATGGGCCATGGGCGAAATTCGCTGAATTGGCTGAAACAGCGTGCGATCATGCGGATGCAATCCTTTATTTCACACAACACGACCGTCAGGCGTTAGAAGCATATCGCCATAACGATCAACAGATCGTCCACCTCCCACCCTTTCTGGCTGAAACTGAAACCGTGTCATCCCGCGATAAACCTAAAAGCAATAAAATTCTAAGTGTGGGGATGATGCGGGCAGGCGCAAAATCGCAGTCTTATACTTTGATTGCACAAACACTTCATGCCCTCAAAACCCCTGACTGGCACCTGAACATTGTCGGAGATGGCCCTGCAAGAGACTATATTGAAACGTTATTTTCCCCTTTTGGCAAGCAGGTTACCTTTCTGGGTCAACTGGACAAACCCGCAATTGCCGCACTTTATAGAAATGCTTCCGTGTTCTTATGGCCGGGCGTGGATGAGGCGTTTGGCATGGTCTATCTGGAAGCCCAAGATGCGGGCTTGCCTGTGGTCGCACAAGACAGACCAGGATTGCGCGATGTCATTGCACCAGTGACAAGATTGTCTGCGGTAGATACGATTGCAGACATGGCCCAAGATATTGACCACCTTTTGAACGATACTGCATATTGGCAAAACCGTAGTCAGACCGGCATCGAACACATCAGACAGAACCATTTACTTGGGGCTGCCCGAAAAAACCTAATGGCAATACTCACCCCGTTGATAAGATCAAAGCTATGACCAAACTTGCACTTATCCGCCACGGCCATACACCTTGGAACCGCGCAGGCCGTATTCAAGGACGCACGAATATCGCACTTGATGATAGCGCCATTGTCGAATTGTCGGGCTACAAGCTACCCGATGAATGGGCCAAAGCGGATTTGGTTTCCAGCCCTTTGATGCGTGCAGCCCAAACTGCGGCATTGATTGCGGGGCGTAATCCTGAATTGGAAAGCTGCCTGATAGAAATGAACTGGGGTGATTGGGAAGGTTTACGCGGCATTGATCTAAAAACCGACCCAAACTCCGGCTTTCGCGATATTGAAAATTGGGGGTGGGATTATCAGCCGCCCAATGGCGAAAGCCCAAGGGATGTTTGGAACAGAATTGAGCCTTGGGTTGCGGGACTGACAGGCGATACGATTGCAGTTTGCCACATTGGGATCATGCGGATGATATTGGCCAAGGCCACAGGTTGGAATTTCGACAGTCCTGCCCCGTTTAAAATTAAACGCAACCGTCTTTATGTGATTGAATTGGATAATGGTGTGCATTTGGCGGGTGATGAGCCTGTCAGACTGGAAAAGCGGTAACGCATGCAAGTTCTAATCCTTGTCACGCATTTGTTGGGAACCGGTCATCTAAGCCGCGCGCTGACGCTTGCGAAAGCCTTTCAGGCAGCGGGCCACGGCGTGACGGTAATAAGCGGTGGTTTGCCTGCACCGCATTTGAAAACTGGCGGTGTGACTTTGCATCAACTACCCGCTCTGCGCTCTGACGGCACCAATTTCACCACGCTTTTGACTGCAACCAACACGGCTGTTGATGCGGCTTATTTGGGCCAGCGTGAAAAGGTAATTTTAGACGTATTTCATGATCTGCAACCAGATGTTGTGATTACCGAACTCTTTCCCTTTGGTCGCCGTATCCTGCGGACAGAATTTTCGGCCCTGTTGACGGCAGCCAAGGCTCGCGAAACCCCCTGTCTTGTCCTAAGTTCGGTTCGTGACATTTTAGCGCCGCCTTCAAAACATGCCAAAGCTGAAAAAACAGATCAGATCATTGAACGGTATTATGATGGCGTTCTCGTGCATTCCGACCCAAACACCACTGCTCTTGATCAAAGTTGGCCCGTGTCCAGTATGCTGGCCGATAAACTGCATTACACAGGCTATGTCGCCCCTGCCCCTGCAGGACCGCATCCCGATCAGTTGGGTAAAGACGAGATTATTGTCAGTGCGGGCGGTGGTTCGGTAGGTACTGCCTTGTTTGAATGTGCCGTAAAAGCGGCCCTTTTGAACCCTACCCTGAAGTGGCGTATGTTGATCGGCGGGGCTGAGCCCGAAGATGAAATAGCACGTTTACAAAGCATGGCGACAGGAAGCAGGCTTCGGGTTGAGCGCGCACGGCCTGATTTTCGCCAACTCTTGTACCACGCGGCCGCTTCAGTCAGCATGTGCGGTTACAACACTGCCCTTGATCTGTTGCAAGCAGGCACGCCAAGCGTATTCATCCCATTTGATGATGGTGGTGAGGTAGAACAAACGTTACGTGCAAAAAGCTTGGCAAAACACCCGTCATTTGCAGTTGTTCCGAGTAAGAGCTTAACACCACAAAACCTGTTGGCAGCGGTGCAATCTGTGCAAATAGCAGGTCGGTTCCAAAGCAGTAATTTGGAGTTCAACGGTGCAGACGAAACAGTGCGTATCACATCCAAACTGGTGCAGAGTTTATGACAAAGATTAACTGGCAACCCTTAACCGAAGAATTTCAGCACTGGCAGGATGCAGACATGATCCTGCCGTTCTGGTGGCGTGATGATGATGCGGTTGAATTAACACCGCAACTTGAAACCCTCATCACAATCGCAACTGAATTCGATATGCCCTGCCATCTGGCCGTGATACCGAAATTTGCGACCTCAGCCCTTGCCAAACGCATTTCAACAACCACGCAAATAATTCCCGTCGTACACGGGTGGGCGCATATCAGTCACGCACCAAAGGGGCAAAAAAACGCCGAGTTTGGCGCGTCCCGCCCTATTGAAGACTGTGCCTCGGATGCAATTTTTGCCCTACAACGTCTGACAGATCTATTTGGTGATCGGCTAAATCGTATGTTCGTGCCGCCGTGGAACCGCATCAACCCTGAACTTGGTGAGCATCTTGTGGCCGTTGGTTATAACAGTTTATCGACTTATACACCGCGCACAAACCGATTTGCCGCCCCGAACCTGACCCAGATAAACACCCATCTTGACCCGATTGCATGGCGCAGAAATCGCTCATTGATTGCACCCAAGACGCTTGTGGCACAAACTGTTGCGCTGATGCAGGATCGTCGGTTGGGGCATACTGACAACACCGAACCCTTCGGATTGCTGACCCACCACCTTGTGCATGATGATGCGATATGGGACTTCGTGAAACAATTCCTCACAATCATGCTAAGAGGGCCGGTTAAGCCTTTCCGCTAAACCCGCACCCCAGTATACAACCTAAAAGGAATACGACATGAGCCGCCTTGAAAGTATGATGCGCCGCCTGACCGCCCAGAAACTGGGGTTGGAATGGGCTGTGGAAATGACGGCTGGTCTTTCTGGCGATGCACTGGAAATCGGGCTTGGCAACGGGCGAAGCTATGATCATCTGCGCGAGATCACACCTGACCGCAGAATTTGGGTCATTGACCGCATATTGCAATGCCACCACAGCTGCGTGCCACCCGTAGAAAACTTTCTACAAGGCGAAGCGGGTGATATGCTGGGGCGTCTTGCTTCCGAGAACCGTAAAATCGTCGTGGCGCACTATGATTGTGGCATGGGCGTAAAGGAAAAAGACGTGGCAGAAGCCGCCATGCTTAGCCCTTTGATTGCAGCAGTGATGGCCCCGAACGGTATCATTATTTCAGGCCAACCATTGGTTGGCATAACCCAAGTGAATGGGCCTGACGGAATTGCCCCTGATCGGTATTATTTTTATAAAACCTAAAAGGACAGTCGTGTGTTAGATTTAAAAGACGTCAAAATTGCCGTGATTGGTTTGGGCTATGTTGGCCTGCCCTTGGCCGTGGAATTTGGGAAATCGCGCCAGACCGTGGGTTTCGACATCAATGAAACTCGTATTTCGCAGCTAAACGCGGGATATGATAACACATTGGAAACCGATGCGTCCGATCTGGATGCAGCGCAATATATACAATTTACTAACACGCTGGCTGACTTGCGCGATTGCAACGTTTATATCGTCACCGTTCCCACCCCGATTGATACCTATAAACGCCCCGATTTAACTGCACTTCTTGCCGCCTCGGATACTGTCGGGCAGGTTATATCCAAAGGTGATTTCGTAATCTTTGAAAGCACTGTTTATCCAGGCGCAACCGAAGACGATTGTATTCCCGTAATTGAAACCGCATCCAGCCTGACTTTCAATGTGGATTTTTTTGCCGGCTACAGCCCTGAACGCATCAACCCCGGAGACAAAACCCACCGCCTGCCTGACATTAAAAAGGGAACATCGGGATCAACACCGAATGCCGCACGCTTTGTCGATGGGCTTTACCGGACCATCATCACCGCCGGTACACATCTTGCCCCGTCAATTAAAGTTGCGGAAGCGGCCAAAGTGATCGAAAATACCCAGCGCGATGTGAATATCGCCCTGATCAATGAGCTGGCTCTGATTTTCAACAGGCTTGATATTGATACTATGGATGTACTGGAAGCGGCCCAAACCAAATGGAATTTTCTACCCTTTCGCCCCGGCCTTGTCGGCGGGCATTGTATCGGGGTCGACCCTTACTACCTGACCCATAAGGCACAACAAGTCGGCTATACACCCGAGGTGGTTCTGGCGGGTCGACGTATCAACGATGGTATGGGGGCCTATGTGGTATCTCGCGTTGTGCGCGAAATGATCAACCGCGACATCTCTGTAAAGGGATCGCGGGCTTTGGTGATGGGGGCCACATTCAAGGAAAACTGCCCCGACACCCGTAATTCACGCGTGGTGGACATTATCGACGAATGCTGTGATTTTGGTATGCAGGTGGATGTGTATGACCCTTGGGTGACTGCCATGCCGGAAGTCGATTGCAGCATTGATACGATCACTTGCCCCGAAATCGGGACTTATGATGCAATCATTCTGGCGGTCGGGCATGACGCTTTTAAAACGCTTGGACTTGAAAGTGTACAAAGCTACGGAAAATCCACACATGTGCTAATGGATGTCAAAGCCGTCTTTCCAAAATCACAGGATATTTTGCGAATTTAGATCTCTCACACATTCGTGCTATACAAACAGGTGTAAACCCTATAGCTGCCAGCCCCTGAACCTATGAAAAGCCAAATCCCGTGATACAATCCCTAAGCGACGCTCTTGAACAGCGCGGCTATACAGCCCTGACCCCTGTGCAAGTTGCTGTGACAGATGCCGATCTTGAAACTTCTGACCTTCTGGTTTCAGCCCAGACAGGTTCCGGCAAAACCGTCGGTTTCGGTCTGGCAATTGCGCCCACGTTACTGGGGGATGCGGTAAAGTTTGAACGCGCTGGTAAACCTCTGGCACTGATCATCGCACCAACCCGCGAACTGGCCCTGCAGGTCAAACGTGAACTTGCATGGTTATACGCCAAAGCGGGTGTAGTCATGGCGTCTTGTGTGGGCGGCATGGACATGCGCGAAGAGCGCCGTGCTTTGGACAAAGGTGCGCATATCGTTGTCGCAACACCAGGGCGTTTACGCGATCATATTATGCGCGGTTCACTAAATATGAACGACTTGCGCGCAGTTATACTGGACGAAGCTGACGAGATGCTTGATCTGGGTTTTCGCGAAGATCTGGAATTTATTCTGGGCGAGGCCCCCAAAGAACGCCGCACATTGATGTTCTCGGCCACGGTTCCACGCGCCATCGCCAATCTTGCGAAAAGTTACCAAAAAGATGCTGTACGTGTGGTGACAAAAAACGAAGAAACCCAGCACGCAGATATTGAGTACCGCGCCATGAACGTAGCACCGCGTGATGGTGAAAATGCTATTATTAATGTTTTACGCTTCTATGAAGCCCCGAATGCGCTGGTCTTTTGCAACACGCGCGACATGGTCAATCGTTTAACGACACGGCTATCCAATCGCGGATTTTCTGTTGTCGCTTTATCAGGTGAGCTATCCCAGAATGAACGCACCCACGCGTTGCAAGCCATGCG
>JAJFHY010000101.1 GCA_021775375.1 Amylibacter sp.
CCTGTAATTTCTTTGCTTTGTCGGCGTTGTACCACCAGAAATCCATTTGTCCTAGGGCATATGGGGGTATTTTTTCGGGATGTTCATAGATATCCAGATATGCGACGCGGTGGGTGGCATTATACCATTGCGGCACCCAGATGTGCAATGCACGCAGACTGCGGTCAAGGGCGCTCACAGCGGTATTCAGGTCTTTGCGTGTTTTGGCCTGTTCGATTTTTTCCAGAAGGGCGTCGATAGCGGGGTTTTTGATGCCACTCAGATTATCCGACCCATGCGCATCCGCAGAGCCACTGCTTAAAATACGGCGCAGTTCTATGCCCGGCGTTTTGCTCATTGAAAACCGTTGAATGACGATATCATAATCAAAAGATTTTTGCCGTTCGGTTGCTTGGGCTGCATCAACAGTTTCAAGTCTTGCGTCAACCCCAAGACGTTTGAGGTTTGCGATATAAGGATTGGTGATCCGTTCAAACGCGGGGCTGTCATTTAGGAAATTGACGGACAAGACCGTACCATTGGCGTTTGTACGTTTGCCTTTAATGACTTTCCAACCTGCTTCATCCAAAAGCTTTCCTGCTTTGCGCAAAGCTGCTCGGTCAAGTTTTGTTGTCTTTGATATGTTGGGCGAGAAGGCTTCTTCTTTGAAAACCGAGGCCGGCAAATGTTCTGCCAGAGATTCCAACAGTGCAAGTTCCTCTGCACTTGGCAGGCCGTTCGCCTGCATCGGGGTGTTCCCCCAAAAACTGACGGTACGGGCGTATTGGCCATAAAATAGCGTCTCGTTTGACCATTCAAAATTGAATAAAAGCCCAATAGCCTGACGCACGCGTGGGTCTTGAAATTTCTCTTTGCGCGTATTTATCCAGTAGCCCTGTGTGCCCGACGGGTTGCCATCGGGTAATGTCTTTTTCACGACCCAGCCTTTGCTTAACGAAGGAAAGTCATAGGCAGTTGCCCAAAGCTTCGAGTAGTTCTCGGCGCGGAAATTATAGACACCGCCTTTGAACCCTTCAAATGCTGCGGTTGTATCCGTGTAAAACTCCACTGTCAGGCGGTCAAAATTACTGCGCCCTATGTTGATCGGTAAATCCTTGCCCCAATAATCATCGCGTCTGGTGTAGGATGCGGTTTTGCCGGGAACAACTTTATCCAGAATATATTCACCGGAGCCCAAAGGCGGCTCCAATGTGCTTTCGGCAAAATCGCGATCTGCATAATAGGCTTTGGAAAATACCGGCAACCCCGCAGCAAGAAGCGGCAATTCACGCAGGTTGGAGCCTTTTTTGAAAGTGAATTTCACCCTCAGCGGGCTCAAAGCCTCAACGTTTTCAACATCGCGCAGCGTTGCTTTAAAACTAGGGCGGCCTTTTTCGTATAGGATATTGAAGGAAAAAACCACATCATCTGCCGTGACCTGGCTACCGTCTGAAAACCTGGCTTCAGGGCGCAAATTAAAGATCGCCCACTGGCGGCTTTCCGGATATTCGATGGTTTCGGCAAGCAGGCCGTACATGCTGTCGGGTTCGTCCGCACTTCCGGCCATGAGGCTTTCAAAAAAGATAGATGAAAGGGCTGCTGCCTGACCCTTTAGAATATACGGTGTCATGCTGTCGAAAGTGCCAAAACCCCAAGTGGAAAATTCACCACCTTTGGGGGCGTTCGGATTTACATAATCAAAATGCTTGAAGTCAGGCCCATATTTCAAATCACCAAATGTAGATATGCCGTGTGATTTGATGATAACGTCTTGCGCCATTGCGGGCGATACTGTCAGCCATACTGCGCTTAAAAGAATCGTTATCAGTTTCATGTGTGTTTGCATGGGTTCACCAAAAATAGATTTGCCTGATATTCAGCTAAAACAGGCGCGGCGTAAACCGCAATACAAAATTGTGTATAAAAATTGTAGCTAGCCCACTAAAAAAGCCGCCCGAAATGAGCGGCTTTATTGAAATGCTATGCGCAAACTTACTTGATGGTCATCATATAAGTAATAAGGTTTGCACGGTCTGCTTCTTTCTTCAGGCCTGCGAAGCTCATTTTAGTGTCAGGAATAAAGTTTTTAGGTTTTGTCAGGAATGTATTCAGCGTTGCTGCATCCCATGTTCCACCTTTGCCGGACATGCCAGCAGAATAGCTAAAGCCTGCTACTTTACCGATTTCGCGATCAACAACGCCAAACAAGTGAGGTCCTGTGCTGTTCACGCCATCATCAGTTTTATGGCAAGCTTTACATTTTGAGAAAACCTTTTTGCCTTTTTCAGCATCAGCTGACGCCATCATATCTTCGAATGACGGGCCGGCTTCCGCAGATTCTGTTGTGCTGGCTTCAGCAACTTCGATCTCATAGCCGACTTTATGTTCACCTTCCGCATGGCCACCACCTGTGTGATACATGCCTTCTGCAACCCAACTGAACAATAGGAACACTAAAAGTGCGCCACAGACGCCACCGACTATTTTTGTTACATTCATTGTATCCATGGCTTGTATACCTTCGCTGCAGGGCGCCCAATGGCGCGATTCATTGCAGACCTTCTAAGCCTTCCCATCATTGCAATCAAGGTGTAGAATCGCGCTCAAACGCTCATACCGCTAGGAAAATAAGAAATGAACACATCACCGACCACTGTAGCATTCCAAGGAGTTCTGGGGGCTTATTCCCATCAAGCGTGCCAAGAAGCCTTTCCAGATGCAAAAGTTATTGCCTGTAATACATTTGAAGGTGTGATTGCCGCGGTAAAAAACGGTAAAGCAGATATTGCAATGCTACCTGTCGAAAACTCTACTTATGGACGCGTTGCAGACATTCACAGCCTGTTGCCGGACTCCGGTTTACATATCGTTGGCGAGCATTTTGTGCGTGTTCATATAAATCTGATGGCCAAAAAAGGGGTGAAATTGGAAGACGTTAAATCCGCGATGAGCCATACGGTACTATTGGGTCAAGTGCGCAGATTTTTAAAAAATCACGAAATTGCTCCGGTTGCGGGCCCCGACACGGCCGGTTCTGCACAAGCTGTAGCAGCTTCCGATAACATGGAAATGGGCGCGTTAGCCTCAGAGATGGCCGCAAAGATATATGGTTTGGAAATACTGGCGCACCATATTGAGGACAACCATCATAATACCACGCGGTTTTTGGTGATGTCGCCCGAACAAAATTTTCCTCAAAACGGCAG
>JAJFHY010000102.1 GCA_021775375.1 Amylibacter sp.
GCATTTACTGCTTCTGATATGTTTTTGATTTCCTGTAGATTGCCATGCAATCCATTCATCTTCCAATTGCCTGCGGCCAACTTTTTACGCATTGAATTACATGCCTTCGAATTTAATGGATTCGCCACATCCGCAAGCCTCTGTCACGTTCGGGTTTTTGAACTTAAAACCAGCTTCCAGCAGCGATACCTCATAATCTATCTCTGTGCCAAATAAGAACATTTGAGCCATCGGCGCAATCATAATTACTGCGCCGTTTTGTTCCACAACTTCGTCATTAGGATCTATTTCATCAACGTAATCCATTGTGTATTCCATGCCGGCACATCCGCCTTTTTTGACACCGATGCGCAGGCCTTTCTTGTCACCCTCAGACATTAGTTTTACAATCTGCTGGGCTGCTTTGTTGGTCATTGAAACAGCAGCTTTTCCCGGGATTCCAAACATCACATAAATCCCAGTTCCAAACGTGCTTCATCGGACATCATGTCCATGCCCCATTGCGGTTCCCATACAAGATCAACTGTGACCGATTGAACGCCCGGCAATGGTGCTATAGCATCTTCAACCCATCCGGGCATTTCACCTGCAACAGGGCAACCGGGTGCTGTGAGGCTCATTAATACGCTCACAACACCTTCATCACTGATCACGATTGTGTATATTAGCCCAAGATCAAAGATATTGACGGGTATTTCAGGGTCGTGCACGGTTCGTACCGCTTCACAGATGGTGTCATACAGGGGATGATCTGTCGTTGATGGCTTTATCAACGGCGTGCCTTCCATCGGTTTTGCTGCTTCTGCGGTCATAGTGCGTGTTCTCTCTTGGAATTCCTGACTAAACATATAAGAAATAAATCATGAAACGTCCAGTAGGATAAATAAGTGGGTGAAGATGACAAAACGCTTTGAATTTGAATTGCTTAACACGGATGGACAAGCTCGTCGCGGAATTGTGAAGACACCCAGAGGCGATATTCATACGCCTGCATTCATGCCTGTAGGCACTGCCGCGACCGTTAAAGCGATGATGCCGGAAAGCGTGGCGGCTACTGGTGCAGAGATATTACTGGGAAACACCTACCACCTGATGTTACGCCCCGGCGCTGAACGGGTCGCCAATTTGGGCGGCTTGCATAAATTTATGAACTGGGACAAACCAATTTTAACAGATTCAGGCGGGTATCAGGTAATGAGCTTGACTGATCTGCGTAAATTAACCGAGGAAGGTGTACGATTTCGCAGTCATATAGATGGATCAGAGCATAACCTGACGCCGGAACGGTCAATGGAGATACAAAAGCTGTTGGGTTCTGTTATTGTGATGAGTTTTGACGAATGTACGCCTTACCCCGCGACGCAAGAACAGGCACGTAAAAGTATGGAACTATCGATGCGATGGGCACAAAGATCGCGCGATGCATTCGACGACAGGCCCGGATATGCCCTGTTTGGTATACAACAGGGCAGTACATTTATGGATATTCGCGAAGAAAGTGCAAATTTACTGCAAGACATTGAATTCGATGGATATGCGGTCGGCGGATTGGCTGTTGGTGAAGGGCAAGAGATGATGTTCGATGTGCTTGACTACGCACCTCAACAATTGCCAAACGATAAACCGCGATATTTAATGGGCGTTGGAAAACCTGATGACATTGTCGGTGCTGTAGAGCGCGGTATCGATATGTTTGATTGCGTTTTGCCATCGCGTTCCGGGCGTACAGGGCAGGGGCAAACCTCTATGGGGGCGATAAACTTGCGTAATGCACGCCATAAAGACGATCCACGCCCATTGGATGAATGTTGCTCTTGCCCTTGTTGCCAAAAATATTCGCGAGCATATCTACATCATACGATAAAATGTAATGAGATCATCGGGTCAATGTTATTGACGTGGCATAATCTACATTACTATCAGGAACTTATGTCAGGATTGCGCAAGGCAATAAAACAACAGACTTTGGATGTGTTCGTGAAAGCATTTCACATGAAAAGGGTAGAAGGCGATATACCACCCATTTAATCTATGTATTTAGATGATTAAGCTTTTCGGACTTCACGTAAGAAAACACTATTTGTGCGAGGGTGCGTTACTTCATCAGACGAGACCTTATCTTCCATAGTATGATCCAAACGCTTGAACGGGCTGGCCTTACTCTGTGTGATCTTTAATACCTTTGAAACTGGCTTGGTAATCTTTGAGAACCTAGATGTGGGTCTACTTGGTGGAGCGATTGGTTTCTTACCAAGTTTTACGATTATTGCATTGATGATAGAAGGATCTTTTGTGCCTTTTGCAATGGAAATAATCTGAGCGATACTGCGATAATAGGCAATAGCGATAAGAATATATGCAATATAATATATTATATTATTTTGAATTCCAGTGGCAGTTTTATCAGTTAAAATCGCAGTTCTATTCCCAAAAAAGGCTTCGATGTAGATAGGGTTATTGCCATAGTAACCGTACTGAATTCCCAACTTCGCCAAGTTGTCTTTTGCCAAAGCTTCGTATTCTGTCCCAAAAGAAGTTGGCAGGCCGTTAACTTTCACAATAGGTCCGATTTGGCCACTCGCATCAGAAAGTGTTAGGGCTTTTTTGTATAAATTTTCATTATCAGAAACCATTGCACCTATAAGTATTTTCTGGGAAGTATTATTGATATTACTATCGGTGTTTGTAGATAATGATGAAGTGGGCGTTGTTACATAGAGTGGAAGTATATATTTAGAATTTTTGACAGCACCCTTTTTATCTATCGTTATCTTAAACAGATCAGTTGGGGCTATTTCTGCAAGCAAATTCATTTCACCAGCAATACCTGAATTAGTTTCTTTCGAAAAATCTTCAATACGAACGACTTCAGGCGGCCCATTTTTAATGGCAAGTTGTGTTTTTTGATACATTATGCCAGTACGTCCGTCCAAAAGCCCAGCCAGGGACAGTATTGCGAACGAAAAAACCAAAATTAATACAGGGTTTTTGAAGAAAATTAGGTCTAATATAGGTTTGATCAGGAACATGTTGCTGCCTCTTTAGGTCTTTTTATCTGCTCACCTTAAAGTATATTAAAGAAATTTGGTTAAAATAAGGCAAAATTTGAATGATACTTTATGGTGTTGGCTTATGTTCATCGCACACTATTTCTCTATAAAATATGCTATAGTTGCCCTTGCCACGCAGTAAATAAAACGTCACAATCATCACAAGAAAATGAGCTATGGGTTGCTTGAATTATTGAACATCAAACACATCTATAAGCTTAGATAATTGGAGAAATACCGCGTTGCTGGATGAACCGGGGCGCAATGTTTCTTGCTTAAACAAAGGAATAATTAATGTCAGATGCAAATAGCGTATCCTATCCGGTCCTTCCATTACGTGATATTGTGGTATTCCCGCATATGATCGTACCGCTTTTTGTTGGTCGTGAAAAATCGGTCCGCGCACTAGAAGCCGTCATGGAAGACAACAAAGAAATATTGTTATCTTCACAAATTGACCCATCCGAAGACGAACCAACGGAAGAAACAATTTATCAAACTGGTGTACTCGCCAGTGTTTTACAGTTGTTGAAATTGCCCGATGGCACGGTGAAAGTTTTAGTTGAAGGTTTGCGTCGTGTGCGCATAACGGAATATTTGGATAATCCGGACTACTTTGAAGCGTCATCAGAATTTTTGGTGGAAACTGAAAATAACCCTGATGTTATTGAGGCTTTAAGCCGAACTGTTTCAAAAGAATTTGAACGTTATGCCAAACTTAATAAATCAATCCCTGAAGAAGCTTTAAGTTCGGTTGCGAACAGTGACGGTGCAGACAAATTGGCCGATACTGTTGCTGGTCATCTGTCTATTCGTGTTGAGCAAAAGCAAGAGTTGTTGGAAACCCTGGACCTATCAGAGCGGCTGGAGAAAATTTTTGGCCTTATGCAAAGTGAAATGTCGGTTTTGAAAGTTGAGCGGAAAATTAAGAGCCGTGTCAAAAATCAGATGGAACGCACCCAACGCGAATATTATCTGAATGAACAAATGAAAGCTATCCAGCAAGAACTGGGTGACGGTGAGCAGGGTGGTGGTGATGAGCTTACCGAACTGGAAAACAGGATTGCTGAAACCAAGTTTTCAAAAGAAGCCAAGGATAAAGCAGATGGCGAGTTGAAAAAGCTGCGTCAGATGTCACCAATGTCAGCAGAAGCGACTGTAGTGCGCAATTATCTTGACTGGATGCTATCAATCCCGTGGGGTAAAAAAACCCGTGTTAAGAAAGATCTGAACCGTGCCGAGGATGTTCTAAATGCAGATCACTATGGTTTGGAAAAGGTTAAAGAACGCATCGTTGAATATTTAGCGGTACAAAGACGCTCAGCCAAGCTTAAGGGTCCAATTTTATGTCTTGTCGGACCTCCCGGTGTCGGGAAAACAAGTCTTGGCAAATCAATTGCTCACGCCACGGGACGCGAATTTATTCGCATTTCTTTAGGTGGTGTGCGTGACGAGTCGGAAATACGTGGTCATCGCCGGACTTATATCGGGTCTATGCCTGGTAAAATCATCCAATCGATGAAAAAAGCTAAAACAGTCAACCCATTGATATTATTGGATGAAATAGACAAAATGGGCAATGATATGCGCGGCGATCCAGCAAGTGCATTGTTGGAAGTTTTAGACCCTGAACAAAACAACACTTTCGTTGATCACTATATGGAGGTTGAATACGACCTATCAAACGTAATGTTTGTGACAACATCCAACTCTTACAATATCCCCAGCCCGCTATTGGATCGGATGGAGGTTATTGCACTGTCCGGATACACCGAAGACGAAAAGCAAGAGATTGCCAAACGTCACTTGTTGGATAAACAACTAAAAAACCACTGCTTGCGCAAAGGTGAATTTAGCTTAAATGACAATGCGTTACTTGATATTGTTCGTCTATATACACGCGAAGCCGGTGTACGTAATCTGGAGCGTGAACTTGCCAAGTTATGCCGCAAGGCTGTTACAAAAATCGTTAAAGGAACGCAAAAAGTTGTGGAAATTACTTCGGACAATTTAGAGGAATATCTTGGTGTTAAACGCTTTAAATTTGGTCTTGCAGAAGAAAAAGATCAAGTTGGTGTTGTTACCGGCCTTGCATACACGTCTGTTGGTGGTGAATTGCTATCTATTGAAGCATTAAAACTGCCGGGTAAGGGGCGTATGAAGACTACAGGTAAGCTCGGTGATGTTATGAAGGAAAGTATTGACGCAGCTGCATCATATGTACGTTCAATCAGCCCCGAAATTGGTGTTAAACCACCTGTATTTGAAAAAATCGATATTCACGTTCATGTTCCGGAAGGTGCGACCCCGAAAGATGGGCCATCGGCAGGTATTGCCATGGTAACTTCAATCGTGTCTGTTCTAACAGATATAGCCGTTCGTAAAGATATCGCGATGACTGGTGAGGTTACATTGCGCGGACATGTATTGCCCATTGGCGGATTGAAAGAAAAGCTTTTGGCAGCATTGCGTGGTGGTGTGAAAACTGTACTGATCCCGAAAGATAACGAGAAAGATCTTCCGGAAATTCCAGATAATGTAAAAGCCGGGATGGAAATTATTCCTGTCAGTCGTGTGTCAGAAGTCCTAGAGCACGCTTTGGTTACAAAACCTGTTCCAGTTATTTGGGATGAAAAAGAAGCGGCGGCAGCGTTAAGTGCGGAAAAAAGCGAAAATGCACCAACTGTCGCACACTAGGGTATAAACCTTTTCAGGATTGTTCTGACAAACTTTGTATAAGTCAGAATAAAAACATAAATTGACGTTATCCGTTGCAAAAGCGGGTAGCGTCATTAACTATTTTAGACTATTCCTTTATAAATAAATAAAGGAGGCCAGAGCACGTAATGGCAACTAAAGCAAAAACAACACAAAAGACATCGGCAAAATCGGCAATTTCCGAAGCCCCAGATGAAGTGGCTGAACTGGATTTGGCTGATGAGACGATAGGGCAAGAAAACATATCAGACCCCAATCTCATTAAGAAAAAAGAAATCTATGATCACGTATCTGTTTCCACAGGTCTTCGTAAACGTGATGTGCGTGAAGCTGTCGACAGTATGCTGGAATATTTACATAGCTGTCTTTCAGATGGTAAAACCATTCAAATGCCACCTTTGGGAAAAATAAAATCAGTTGAACGCGGTTCCGGTGATAATATAAAAATGCATTATAAGCTTATGCTTAAGAAAACGAATGATATCGAAAAAAAAGTGGACTGAAGTGAAACTACCGCTTGATGCTGCTGGAAACTCTGTCTAAAAGCCGCGTCAGTGGGTGATTAGCTCAGTTGGTAGAGCGCTTCGTTTACACCGAAGATGTCGGGAGTTCGAGCCTCTC
>JAJFHY010000103.1 GCA_021775375.1 Amylibacter sp.
GAATGCGAAGCTGGTTTATAACAACTCTCCAAGCTTCAACTGGACACTGAACTTCCGCCAGCAAATCTTTGATGCATGGGACGAAGCGGGCAAAGATCTGTCCGGTTATGATCGCGAAAGTCTGATGTCTGCTCAGTATGACGATAGTGAACTTGCAGCCGAGGCGGACACTAAAATCCGTACATTCCAAGCGGATGCAGCACGTGAAGCGGGTATCTTCCACCACCTGATCACCTTGCCGACATACCACACGGCAGCCTTGTCTACGGATAATCTTGCTAAGGAATACTTCGGTGATGCGGGTATGCTGGGCTATGTCGAGGGGGTTCAACGCAAAGAAATCCGCCAAGGTATTGCCTGTGCAAAGCACCAGAATATGTCGGGTTCCGATATGGGCGACGATCACAAAGAATACTTCGCCGGTGAAGCTGCTTTGAAAGCGGGCGGTAAAGACAATACTATGAACCAGTTCGACTAGACCGGTTCATCCTTCCTGAAAAGGCCTGCGGGAGAAACTCTGCGGGCCTTTTTATTTGCTTATTCTACTATTTAAATTGATCTAAACAGCTATCAGATATGGTGTTTACGCCTTGCCACCATATTTTTTCAAGGCCATCTTAAACACCGATGCATCGACATTGCCGCCTGTTGTTACGGCAATGACGGCATCTGCATTAATCGCGTCCCCGTGAAACAAAGCCGCTGCAAGAGCGGCGGCACCGCCCGGTTCAACAACGATTTTCAGGCGGTCAAAAGCCAGTGCCATTGCGTGTAGGCATTCGTCTTCTGTTACCACAATCCCGCCCCCGCACAGGCGTTTCAGGATGGGAAATGTCATTTCACCGGGGGAAGGTGTAATGATGGCGTCGCATAAAGAACCAGAGAGGCGGGTGTTGGTTTCGATTTTCCCTGATTTCAATGAGCGGGTAACATCGTCGAAATCTTTTGGCTCGCAAGGGTGTACGGTAAAGTCAGGGGCGGCTTTTTCCAATGCAAGTGCAATGCCGGATGTCAGTCCACCACCACCGCAGCAGACCAGAACATCGGCATCTGTGACATTGGCGGCGGCAGCTTGTTCAGCGATTTCCAACCCGATTGTACCTTGGCCTGCAATTACTTGTGCGTTGTCGAAAGGCTTAACCAGCATTAACCCGCGATCCACATTCACGCGGGCGGCAACCGTATCACGGTCTTCGGTTTCACGATCAAATAAGACAACTTCAGCGCCCAGTGCTTTGGTGTTTTCAATTTTCACTTTCGGGGCATCTTCGGGCATAATAATCACGGATGGGATGCCATGAAGGCTGGCGGCAAGTGCAATGCCCTGTGCATGGTTTCCCGAGGAAAATGCGATGACACCGCTTTTGCGCTCATCATCTGACAGGGCCGATATTGCCGACCACGCGCCGCGAAATTTAAACGATCCGGTGCGTTGTAAACATTCGGCTTTCACGAATAATGGACGCCCTGCGATGTCATCCAGAAAGGGTGATGACAATAGGGGGGTTTTCACTGCATGGCCTTCCAAGCGGTTTGCTGCGGCTTGGATCATTTCAAATGTACTCATCTAATTTCCTTTAGGAATTGGTCTAAAACATGCAGGCTTTCCGGCTCGTCCAGAAAGGGTATATGACTGCGGTCTTTGGCTTCGGTATAAATCATACGGGGGTTTCTGCGGCGCATTTCGTTTACGGTTTCGCGTGATAAAAGGGTTGAATTTTCTCCGTGCACAAGCGCCAAAGGCAAATCGGCATAGGCGTCAAAAAAACCCCATAAATCAACAGTATCTCCATGTGATTGCGCAAGAAGGGCATCGCGCAGTTTTGCATCATAGCGCAGGTGCAGACCATCCGGCTTTTCAATCCAGCGCGTGCGCACTTCCGACTGCCATCGTTCTGCGGGGATGTTGTGAAAACCAATGGACAAAAGGGGTAGCTTTTCTGCCGCCTCCGCGTATGTTTTGAACGCAGGCTGGAGGCCCACAAAATCCATGATGCTGTCGATCCCATCCGCTTCCAACACTGGGCCGATGTCGTTCAGCATCACACCCAATAAGCGATCGTGATGATTGGCAGCAAGCCCCATAGAGATGATGCCACCACGCGATGTCCCGATAATGGCTACTTGTGCCAAACCTAAATAATCAAGCAGTTCCAGAACATCCTGTGCTTCGCGCACAACGTTGTAATTGTTGAAATCGGGATCAAAGTCGGACTGTCCGCGCCCGCGTATATCAAGACGGATCAGACGCACACCTGTAGCATATGGTGCCATGTAATTGAAATCGGTGCTGTTGCGCGTCAAACCGGCCAAACACAAAACAGGCGTACCCTGACCTTCGTCACGATATGCCAAGGTCAGCCCGTCAGATGTTTTGAAGTGCTTCATCCCAGAGTTTTTGCGAGATCGGGAATGTTATGTAAGGTTTTCAGCGTGGCTTTGGGCACCCATGGCAAGCGGTCTTGTGGCTCACCTGAACGGTTGACCCAAGCTGTTTGAAAACCGAATTTGCTTGCCCCTGCAGCATCCCATCCATTTGATGAAACAAACATGACTTCACCCGGTTTGCAGCTGAAACGATCACATACCATTTGGTAGACACTTGGATCGGGCTTGAAAATACCCACATCTTCAACACTTAGGACATCATCTAAAACCGTGGTTAATCCTGCGGATTTCACGGCACCGTTCAGCATGTCGGGTGATCCATTTGACAGAATTGCGGTGTTCAATCCTGCGGATTTTAGGTCGGTCAGCATTTGCGGCACTTCTTCGTAGGCTTCCAGTTCCCAGTAAAGTGCCAGCAGACGTTCGCGGAGCTCTGCGTCATCAGACAGGTCGCTCGCTTCCAGCGCGTAATCCAGTCCGTTTTGGGTGACGGTCCAAAAATCCGTATGCGCATCCATAATGGCGCGCAGCCATGTGTATTGAAGTTGTTTCAAGCGCCAGTCGTTTGCGACTTTTGTCCAAACTTTTGCAAAAGCCTCGCGGCCCGGCTCTGATGCGGCGCGTCTTGCGGCGGCGGCAACGTCAAACAGCGTACCGTAAGCATCAAATATGCAAGTTGTGATTGTCATGTGTAAGACTCCTTTTCTAAAGTCTTACACATGGTAATTCTGAATGGAATTGGAAAATCAGCTATTTTCGGTCTGTGCCATCCCAAGAACGTGATAACCACCATCAACACAGATAATTTCGCCTGTAGTGCATTCGCCATAATCAGAGGCAAGGTAGACCGCCGTACCGCCAATGGTTTCCAATGTTGCATTGGCACGCATCGGTGAGTTGGCTTCGGTTACGCGGAATGTCTTGCGTGCGCCGCCAATCGCGGCCCCTGCCAGTGTTTTCATTGGGCCGGGGCTGATTGCATTCACTCGAATACCGTCAGGGCCCAGATCATTTGCCAGATAGCGAACTGTGCTTTCAAGGGCAGCTTTTGCAATGCCCATGACGTTGTAAAACGGTGTGACACGGTTGGAGCCCTGATAGGTCAAGGTTAGTATTGTGCCGCCATCTTTCATCAAGGGATGTGCGCGGCGCGACACTTCGATCAGGGAATAGCAGGAAATATCCAGTGTATTTTTGAAATTATCACGGCTTGTGTTGACCACACGCCCCGCTAATTCGTTCTTGTCGGAAAAGGCAATGGCATGGATTAGAAAATCTATACCACCCCATTCTTTTTCCAATGAGGCAAACAGATTATCAAGTGAAGCATCATCTTGTACATCTGCCTCAATAACAATGTTTGAACCCAAGCTTTCAGCCAAGGGTTTCACGCGCTTTCCAAAGCCTTCACCTTGATAAGTGAATGCAAGTTCCGCACCTTGGGCGGCTAGTTCACGTGCGATGCCCCATGCGATAGATCTTTCATTAGCTACGCCCATGACAAGTCCGCGCTTACCGCGCATTAAATCACCCATGATACTTACTCATCGCGATTGTGCCGTTAGTGCCGCCAAAGCCGAAACTGTTTGAAATCACAGTATCCAGTCCCGCGTCCTTGACATATTCAACGGCAATTTCACCGGGGTTAATTGCCGGATCAAGGTTTTCGATATTTGCTGAAGGCGCAATGAAATCATTTTCCAACATCAGAAGGCTGTAAATCGCTTCATGCACGCCAGCGCCACCCAGACAGTGACCTGTCAGAGATTTTGTCGAGGTGATTGGTGGTGTGTTTCCTTCGCCAAAAACACGCCGGACAGCTTCGACTTCGGTGACATCTCCTGCTGGTGTGGATGTGCCATGTGCATTGATATAGTCGACCTTGCGATCTCCTAATGCATCAAGCACCAGTTTCATGGAACGTTCCGCCCCTTCACCGGAAGGTGCAACCATATCGTGACCGTCGGATGTGGCAGCGTAGCCGGTAACTTCGGCATAAATTTTTGCACCGCGCGCCAATGCGTGTTCCAGTTCTTCCAGAACCACAACTCCTGCACCACCCGAGATCACAAAGCCATCGCGGTTTGCGTCAAACGCACGAGAAGCTTTTTCAGGTGTGTCATTGTATTTGGAAGACATTGCACCCATCGCGTCAAACAGGCAGGACAATGTCCAGTCCAGTTCTTCTCCACCGCCTGCAAAGACGATATCTTGTTTGCCGAACTGAATTTGCTCAACTCCGTTACCGATGCAATGCAATGATGTGGTGCAGGCAGAAGTGATCGAATAGTTTACACCCTTGATCTTGAACGGCGTGGCGAGGCAAGCAGAGTTGGTGGATGACATGCCGCGCGTTACCATAAACGGCCCCATACGTTTGGGCGCACCTTTTTCAACCACGATTTTATGGGCCTGAAACAGGTTTACCGTTGAAGGGCCACCAGACCCCATAACCAAACCCGTACGCTCGTTTGACACATCATTTTCTTCCAGACCACTGTCGGCAATCGCCTGTTCCATGGCCAGATAGTTATAGGCCGCACCCCACCCCATGAACCGCATCTGACGTTTGTCGATATGCTCGGCCGGGTTGATCTTTGGCATGCCGTGGACTTGGCTGCGAAAGCCGTGTTCCTTGTAATCTTCGGCAAAGCTGATGCCCGATGTGCTGTTTTGCAATGATGCAAGAACTTCTTCTTTATTATTCCCGATTGAGGAAATAATCCCCAAACCCGTGATGACAACGCGGCGCATATGTGGCCTCCTTCGTAAACTGGATTATTCGTTTCGTTTGATCAGCTGTCAGCTGCTGCCAACCCGACTTTCATATCTTTAACGGCATATATTTGTTCACCATCCGCGAATATTTTACCGTCTGCGACACCCATTTTCAATCGGCGATCAATAACGCGGGTGAAATCGACCTGATAAGTAATCATTTTGCGTTCAGGTGTAACCATCCCGGAGAATTTAACCTCGCCCACACCAACAGCAAACCCTTGCCCAAGCATACCGCGCCATCCAAGATTGAAACCTGTAAGCTGCCACAATCCATCCAAACCCAGACATCCGGGCATAACCGGATTGCCGGGAAAGTGGCACTCAAAGAACCAAAGATCTGGTTTTATGTCGAACTCTGCGATCACATGACCTTTGCCATGTTCGCCACCATCAGCTGAAATATCTGTAATACGGTCCATCATCAACATTGGTGGTAGGGGAAGTTGGGCGTTTCCTGGGCCAAATAATTCCCCACGGGCGCATGACAGTAACCCTTCTTTGTCAAAACTTGTTGGTCTGTCGGACATATGTGTGCCTGCCTTTTGTTAGTCATCTTTGCAGTTTAAGGTATCACGACTCCTGACGGACTAGCAATAGGTGGCAGCACATAAGCTAAATGGATGGAAAGGTGTTTTGGTTGTACTTTTAATAATTTACAGCCATAATAAGTCGCAAAGCGTGGATACTGAGGTTTATATGCATATCGAACCACAAATACGCGGCCAGAAGTGGCTGGAAAGTAAAAAAGTACGCCCAACAAAACAAAGGTTGGCGCTTGCCGCATTGCTCGTTGGTGACGGGCAAGATCGACATGTAACTGCAGAAAGCCTGTTCGAAGCTGTATCAAAGACAAAAGAGCCAGTTTCGTTAGCAACAGTTTACAATACATTGCGATTATTTTGCGAAGCAGAGTTATTGAATGAGATAACAGTAGAAGGCAATAAATCGTATTTTGATACACGTACGGATCAACATCCGCATTTTTATTGGGAAGATGTCAGAGTGCTAACCGATGCGCCTACGGAAACGTTAAAGTTTGAAAGCCTTCCGATACCTCCGTCAGGTACTGAAATTGCACGTGTTGATGTGGTTTTACGATTACGTAAAATTAAATAATACTCTTCAATTCAAAACCACTGGCCGGGCTCCATAAAGCCATGATCCATAAGTTGCTGAGAGTTCCAACGGAATTTAACGGATTTTGACCAGATGAAATTATCAATCTCGAATGTGGATCCCGGATTCGTTTTCAGGCTTTTAGCGGTTCTGAATGAACAAATTGAAATGGTTGTATTATGATGCCATGGACAAGAATATGTATTGTATTCCGGGTCGTTGAAATAACCGTTTTGCGATAGTTCCAAGCCTGGCTGTGGTTTAAACAGGGCAATACGGTTCAACCTGCGCCTTTGATAAGGCAAATGCTCTTCAAATCGCCACTTTAATCCACCATAGACATCTAATTGACGATCTTGGGGTTCGCCGGCGATATAGCGTTGTAACGCATAGTAACCCGCGCCATCAAAGTGGGCATCCTCAAGTGAGAAACCATCTTTTGCTTTGCCCAAATCATCAGGGTAAAGATCTATTATATAAGTAAAAACCGAGTTTCTTTTTTCTTCGGTTGCAAATTCAGTCAAAGCGGCAATCGAACGGTTTTCACAAAATGGGAAGTGAAGGTATTCAGCATTGAAACAATAATAAATCCAGCGATCGGGAAATAACCCGATTAAATGATTTATAAATGGCGATACATCTGAAAAAAACGTGTCTTCAATATCAATTGCAGTGCACAGATCGGCACAACTTTCCGGAAGTTTCAAATCTTCTCTTTTGAGTACGAACAGATTCTTAAACCCCAACCTGGCATGGTGCCGTATACAAGAGCTTAGGCCTGTTAAGTCCTCTGCAAAAATAAAACCGACGGGGCCTTTGGAAAGTATTTCACTTGGTATGTTGAATAATGATTTTGCCATCTATAAGCTGCCAGTATATTTATACACTTTGCTTTTACATGATCTATTAAGTTTTTGGTAATAAATACAGCGGTGATGCTAAGAAAAAAAATATTAAGAAAATTTTGAAAAGCTTGAAAATAGCCAAACAGATTATACATGCATGAAATAATAAGGGACGGGGAAAACAAATGTTGCCAATGGATCAGCAGATTTATAAGACTTTAGATGATATTAATCCACAGCCTGATGACGGGCAAAAAGAACAAGAATCAATATTGGTTTTGACAACACAGATTGTCTCTTCACATTTATCAAGATCGGAACTGCCGACAAATGAGGTCACGCAGTTTATTGAAACCATTCACACAAAGCTTACAGAATTGTCGACACTAAATGGCGCACATACAAAGTTGGTTCCTGCGCTTCCAGTCGAGCAATCCATAACGCCGGATTTTATTTTCTGTCTAGAGGATGGTAAAAAGTTCCGGATGCTTAAAAAGCATTTGCGTGCATGCTATGACATGTCACCCGAGGAATATCGTTTGAAATGGGGGTTAAAAGCCGATTATCCGATGGTGGCCCCGAATTATGCTTTAAAAAGACAGGAATTAGCAAAACAAAGCGGTCTGGGTAAAATGCGCAAGTAAGATGTCGTTGCAGATTGGGTGTTTGCGGTGTAAAGGCCACAAATCCAGCACCCACGCCCAGGTAACCTTGTTATGACGACAGAAAAAAAGCTTTTTAACAAAACCTACGGTTGTCAGATGAATGTCTACGACAGTGAGCGGATATCTGATGCTTTGGCGCCTGCAGGATATTCTGTAACGACCGACGAAGGCAAAGCAGATCTTGTTCTATTGAACACTTGCCATATTCGCGAAAAAGCCGCCGAAAAGATATACTCTGAACTTGGGCGCATGAAACAGCTGAAGATTAAAAAGCCCGAAATGAAATTCGGTGTGGCAGGATGTGTTGCACAGGCTGAAGGTCAGGAAATTATACGCCGACAACCAATGGTGGATTTTGTAGTTGGGTCACAGGCCTATCATCGCTTGCCCGAAATGGTAAAAACAGTGGATGGTGGCGGCAAGCCTGTAGAAATTGATTTCCCGGAAGAAGATAAGTTCGACCATATTGTGCGTTCCACGGCGCGCCGTAAGTTACCCAGTGCGTTTCTCACGGTGCAAGAAGGGTGCGATAAGTTTTGTGCCTTTTGTGTGGTTCCATATACCCGTGGCGCCGAAGTTTCGCGTCCCGCACAGAAAATTATTCATGAAGCTATGCAGCTTGTTGATCAAGGCGTGGTTGAGATCAATTTATTGGGCCAGAATGTGAACGCATATCATGGACAGGGCGCTGGTGGAGAGTGGTCGCTGGCGCGTCTTATTCGTGAGTTGGCAAAAATTGATGCGTTAAAGCGTATTCGATTCACCACTTCACATCCCAATGACATGGATGATGATTTGATAGCGGCATTTGGCGACACTGAAAAACTGATGCCATATTTGCACCTGCCGGTGCAGGCAGGATCAGATAAAATCTTAAAAGCGATGAACCGTCACCATACTGTGGATGACTATTTCAAGATTATTGAACGGATGCGTGCCGTGCGCAG
>JAJFHY010000104.1 GCA_021775375.1 Amylibacter sp.
CCACTTTTTCCTGTGCAACAACCATACCATGTGTCGCCACCTCAGGATGGATGCGGTCAAGCCCGCTATAAATGGCCGTATTTTCGGCATGAAGGGGTCTGTTTGAAATGCCCAGAACAAGGGCAGATAAAAGGGTCAGGAATTTTCGTCTGTATAAGGTCATGGTGAATACTATAACGCAGAAATCACGCATGACCAGCCCTATCACCACAGCAGTTTAAACAGACCCAGTACAGCCATATAACGCACTGTTTTCGATAGGGCGACAAGGAGAATGAAGTGTCCGAAGTGCATACGCATCACCCCTGCGGCAAAAGTCAGAGGATCGCCGATAACAGGCGCCCAAGCCAGCAATAAAGAACCCTGCCCCCATCGCGCAAACCAGCTTTGCGCTTTTTCCAGCTCGGGTCGTGAAATCGGAAACCACTTGCGATCCTGATACTGCAACGCTAATCGCCCAAGCCCATAATTCAATACCGATCCCAGCGTGTTGCCAACACTGGCAACAATTAACAGTAGGTAGATAGAATGCGTTGATATGGCAGCCATACCAACCAATGCAGCCTCTGATCCTCCCGGCAATAGCGTTGCCGCTGAAAAAGACAGCAAGAACAACCCCGCCAGCTGCCAAATAGCCTCAGCCATATTAAGCTCCTGAATGTCATAAGAATTTAGGTCTTGCGACCCTAACCGATAACACCCGAGAATGTAATACGAAGGATATGCATAATATTTGCACCTCAAAACCAAAACCAGAGCTATCGATCACGCGAAAGCTCTGGCTTTTGAACACTATATGCAGGCGGGATAAAGCCTCTTATTGTGTCAGTTTAAGTTTCTGAATAGACACCGCAATTGCTGAAAATGCTGATGCAATATCCGTATTATCCACATCGTAATAGTTATTTAGAGAGCTGGCGCAGCCTTGTAAAAGCGTCTGTGCCGCAGATGGCGCAGCAAAGGCGATAGTATAGACAACAACGCCACGGTTCTTTGCGATTGTACATGCATTGTTCATTTCGGTATCCGCTTCGGAAGCCGGTGAATACATGTTCTCGTAGCTGGACGAACTTGTATTGGTCGTACGCGCATAGCCTTTGGTAGATATTATTTCCCAAACCTGTGGCCATGAAAGCTGCACGCGGTAGCCGACGTCACCTGCCAATGCGGCGTTGTTTCCCGGAAGATTGGTATACTGATCACCAACTGAGCGGCCATCATTCACCTTGTAATATGTGACATTGGAAGGCCTGTAGATGTAATGGTTCGTCACTTCAACATATTCACACTCACTGCTGTAAGAACCATTATAAACGAAATACGGCACTCTCCAGTTATCTGGGTCCCCATAGCATTGCGCTTCACTTTCAATGACCGTGTACATATTGGACGGGCCGGAACGGTATCCGTCATAAAGATCATAGTGGTCTCTATTATCCCCATCGGTCATCACAACCAGAACTTTCAAGACACCCGGTTCCTGATAAGCTGCCGGAATGTTTGCAACATCACCACCCATACTGGCACCGATTACGTTTGCAGCCGGATCTAACAGCGCAACACCCCATTTGGTTCCGATGTGCGATGCGGTAGATCCACTTGCCTGCAATGAATTGATCTTTGCCTGCAAATCGGCAACCGAAGTTGAATAGGGCATGATCTCGGCGTTAGCTTGAACGCTGCAACGGCCAAACCACAGGTCGGAATCGTCCGGGTCATTTGGATCAAAGCTCGGATCAAAATAGCTTGAAGCTGAATAAAACGGTAGCTGACGCTGTGTGTCAGCAGTAGAAATAGCAGCTGAATTATAGTCTGCATCATCAAAGATCATACAACGGGTCTGCGTGGTCAGGCCTTCGGTGTTGTAAAGGTCCCACATGCTTTGCGGCACAGACACATTATATGCATAAGGTATAATGCTGATCGTTGTCTGGCTGTTATCGTCCGGTGTTATTACAGTATCAACGAATGTATTTGCCGCAGTTTTCAGGCTGCCAATTTTAGGCGAACCATCATTACCGTTCCACCCCATAGAGCCAGATACATCCAAAACCAGAGATATTTCAAGATTTGGTATTTCCTCGGTTGCACGACTATTTGCGACAACATTCATCGTTTCAATACCGATGATACGTAAAAAATATGTGCTGATTGTGGCTGTGGCAGAGGCAGTAACCCGGCGTCCCGTCAATGTAACATTGGTATCGTTACCCAGTGAGACATTGAATGAGGTCAAAGTATCAACCTTGCTCATGTAATCCTGTACTACTGTACCGGGATCCTCGACCTGACGCATGGAGGCCGCGGCAAGAACCGCGCGATCCAGGTTGAATTGTATACTGCTTCGCACGGCTTCAAAGCGTACCAGATCGACGGCAGCACCGCTGACAAGGATCAAGGTTGTGAACATTCCAACAAGGAATACTGAAAAAGCCCCCCGTTCGTCGCGTTTAAAGTCTGAAAGAAATCTACTGAGATACCTAATCATTTTTACCTCCAAATAATAAGGCCGAGTTTCTTAGTGCAGCATAAGCTTAAGGGCCATAATCCAGACAATATCTATCAACCAAGTGTCGAGAATTTGGCGACTCTATGGCGGATTCAGTCGGCATTATGCCTAATCCCGCCATAATTCATATTGTATATTTAACTTTAAGTATTTATTTTAATACATTGTTATTATACAATATTTACAAAATTAAGTGAAGAATAACTACTATTCAATTAAGGAGTAATTTAGGCAATAATGGCATCGCGGGTCATAATACACTGCCTTCTATTGTCTGCGAATCGTAAACAATGACAAATAAAGAACGCATTGTTTTTAATTTTGAATTTAACTGCTAAAATCAGTTGGAATACCGACAATACTAGGCGGATCAACCAAATTATCCGGTCTTGCCCCGAAATTCAACAAATCACGGCGCCCATAAACATCTGCAACTTCCTCGGCAATATCTCTGACTGTGCGTCCCTGCCCTGTACAAATATTCGCAGCCCCTTCGGTTTGGCTGAAACTACCATCAATGATCATTTGCGCAGCACGTTTGACCTCAATAAAATCACGTATCTGATTACCGCTGGTTAAATCGGCAACTTCCCCTTGCTTCAGCATATCATGCAGATAGGGAACTAAACGTTTTGGATGTTCACCCTCGCCAAATAGATAAAACAACCGGCACCAAAGAAATGATACACCCTCATGTAAAAACCATTGTTGCAAGGTATGAAAGGCCGCAACTTTGGCAGCAGAGTATGGTGTTGTCGGTTCTAGCGGGGTTTCCAGTGACAAAGGATTTTGGGATATTTCGTATTCAATACACGTACCTAACCCGACAAAACGCTTTACACCGCTTTGTCTGGCGGCTTTTGCAAGTTGCAGTGTCCCACAAAGGCAATCAATGTTTTTGGAAGAAGTCAGATACAACCCGGGCTCTGCATACCATGCCGCATGAATAACTGTATCAACCCCTTTCAGTGCGTCTGACCACCACGCGGATGTCATCGCAAAAAGGTCCGGGGTTTCGATTACACGTGTACGGTTGGGATTAATCGCAATACGGTCCTGCCAATTTGGTCGCAGTACAAGGACAACATCATGGCCTTGTGCCTGCAACAATTTCAGTATTTGCCTACCGACAAAACCCGTGGCCCCTGTCAATAAAACACGCGCCACTAGATCACCTTTAAACTTGGAACGGCTGTAACGAATTTAGTGCCTTTCGCCGCAAGATCGGCATTTTGCTTCATGACCTCTTCGGCAATATTCCAGGGCAGGATTACCAGATAATCCGGGCGCCGTTCTTTTAGTGTTGCAGGTGCTAGTATCGGTATGTGGCTTGCAGGTAAGTATTGACCGATTTTCGCATCCGCGGCATCACACACAAATGGCATAAGGTCAGGGCGAATACCTGCATAATTCATCAGCGTGTTGCCTTTGGCCGCAGCCCCGTAACCCGCAACAGATTTGCCGTTTGCTTTTGCATCCAGTAAAAAACGCACGAATTCGTCTTTAACCGCATCTGCCTTTGCTTGGAACGTTTTATAAGTTTCTTCGGTTTGCAAACCTATCTTTTTTTCCGCCAATAGAAGCTTATCCACTGCGTTTGTTTTTGTATGGTCAGCACCTGTTATGCAGCCATAAACCCGCAGACTGCCACCATGGGTCGGCAATTCTTCCACATCAAAAACCCGCAATCCTGCTGCTTCAAAAATAGACGTAACCGCACAAAGCGAAAGATACGAGAAATGCTCGTGGTAGACGGTGTCAAACTGATTTTGCGCAATCAATTGCATCAGATGTGGAAACTCGAAAGTGACCACGCCATTTGGCTTTAACAATGCGGCAACACCTTGGGTGAAATCATTGATATCAGGCACATGGGCGTAAACGTTGTTGCCCAGAACAAGATCGGCCTTTTCGCCGGCATTCGCCATTTCTTCGCCAACAGCTTTGCCAAAAAACTGCTGACGCACCGGTACACCGATGGCCTTTGCCGCCTCGGCTGTACTTTTTGTAGGCTCTATCCCCAAGCAAGGCACGCCGTTTGCGACAAAATTCTTCAACAGATAGCCATCATTCGACGCCAGTTCGACCACGAAACTATCCGCTGTAAGCCCCAAACGTTTGGTGATCATTTCACAATATGCGGCAGCATGTTTCAGCCAGCCTTTGGAGGTGGATGAAAAATAGGCGTAATCTTCGCTGAATAATGCATCGGCTTTCGCATAATCTTCGGTTTGAACCAGCCAGCAATTGGTGCATGTCAAAATCCGCAGTGGATATGTTATCTCTGGCTTGCGCAAATCATCGTATTTTAGATACGCATTGGATGGTGGCGCATTCCCAAGATCAAGAAATTCAAGTTCCAGTTCGGTATTACAGTGGCGACATTTCATAAGGTAATCGGTTCTATAGTTGCAAATAAAGGATGGTTTTGATCGCGCTCAGAGATCGAACTTATCGACAAAGGCCAATCAATGGCAAGAGCAGGGTCTGATATGTTCACTGCCCCCTCATATTCCGGTTTATAAGGTTCGGAATGACAATAATGCATTTCGACATCATCCGTCAGAGTTTGAAATCCGTGTGCACAGCCCGCTGGAATATAAACGGTTTCCAATGCATCGCTATCCAGCAAAACACTGCAAACCTGACCAAAACTGGCCGCACCTTTTCGCAGATCAAGAAACACATCCAATACACGCCCGCGCACGCAGCGCACCAGTTTAATCTCGGCATAAGGTGGGCGTTGAAAATGTAGTCCACGCACTGTGCCCTTTGCAGCATTGATCGAGGTGTTCATTTGCACCCAGTTCGTGTTCAAACCCCGTTCGGAAAATTCTTCAGCGCAATAAACCCGGGCAAATGCCCCGCGATTGTCACCCATTTTTCGGGGCGTAATTTTATAGGCCCCTTCTATGTTCAACGGTTCAAACTTCATGCGACCTCATAGGCTTTAATTTGATCGCGGGTGATATCTAAGGCTGCGCGACCTGCAGCGGCCTCTTTATACCATATCATTGTATTGGCGACAGCCGTCTCAAAATTCCACTTCGGTTGCCAGCCAAGTTTTGTTTGCGCTTTGCCTATAGCAAGCTTCAGCAATCCCGCCTCATGCGGTGCTGCAGCATCGACATTTGCATGATAAACACCCGGCCAGGTTTTCAAAGCTGTCTCAATCACATCCTCTACCGTGCGATTGTCACGTGGTTCAGGACCAAAATTGTATGCTGCGGCCAAGGTTTTATCCGTCGTCATCATCTGGGCCAACATCATATAACCCGACAATGGCTCCAGCACATGCTGCCATGGGCGCACTGCGCTCGGATTGCGGGTTTCAATGGATTTACCTTGCATCAGCGCGCGTGCAATATCCGGCAACAACCGGTTTTCGCACCAGTCACCACCACCGATCACATTACCGGCACGGGCCGAGGCGAGTGTTATGGGCAGATTTTCCTGCGCGAAAAGTGAACGGTAACTACCGACAACAAGTTCGGTTCCCGCTTTGCTGGCACTATAAGGGTCAATACCGCCCAAGCTGTCAGTTTCAGTATAAGCATGATCGCTCTCGTGGTTTTGATAGACCTTATCGGTCGTCACAACGACAACCGTGCATGGATGTGCAACCTTGCGCAATGCTTCCAGTAAATGCGCCGTACCCATCACATTGGTATTCCATGTATTCAGAGTTTCGCGATAGCTGCGTAAAACCAGCGATTGCGCGGCCAAGTGAAAAACAAAATCCGCCTTTATTTCGGTTACATATGCTGCGAGCGTTTCCGCCTCGCAGATATCGCCAATGCGGTGGAGGATTTTCTGTTCCAGTTGCAATTGGTCAAACAGCGATGGCTTGGTGTCGGGCTTCAGAGCATACCCATAAACCTCTGCCCCCATCTGATGTAACCACAAGGACATCCAACTGCCCTTAAAACCTGTGTGCCCTGTCAGCAAAACCCGTTTATTTTTCCAAAACGTGTTCAAGACCAGATTTTCCAGGGCGCGCTGCCTGTTGCCCATAACTCTTCCAGATTATTGCGGTCACGCAATGTATCCATTGCGGCCCAGAAACCGTCGTGTTTACGGACAGCAAGCTGTCCTTCATCGGCCATACCGATCAGCGGTTCTTGTTCAAAAATCGTACTGTCCCCTGCTATACGATCAACGATTGAGGGTTCACAAACCATGAAACCACCGCTGACCCACTGGCCGTCACCTTTGGGTTTTTCGAGAAAACTTGAAACTTTATTGTCTGTTATCTCCAATGACCCAAAACGGCCTGCAGGCTGCACAGCTGAAATGGTTGCCTCACAGTTTTGCGCGCGGTGAAAACTGATGAGATCTGCAATATCGATGTTACTTACCCCGTCCCCGTAAGTCAGGCAAAATGTATCGTCCAGATATTCCCGCACCCGTTTAATACGGCCACCGGTCTGTGTCAGTTCACCGGTATCGACCAACGTCACATTCCACGCTTCAGCGCGTTGATGGTGTACTTTCATTTCATTGTTTGCCATGTCGAAAGTGACGTCAGACATATGCAAAAAGTAGTTGGCGAAATACTCTTTTATCTGATACCCGCGGTATCCACAGCAAATTACAAAATCATTAACCCCGTGTGCACTATAAATCTTCATAATATGCCATAGGATCGGGCGACCACCGATTTCAATCATCGGTTTTGGCTTCATATGACTTTCTTCGCTGATACGCGTTCCCAAGCCACCCGCAAGAATTACCGCCTTCACCATTAAAATACACCTATGTTTTGTTGTCTTTATATGCGGATAACAAACCAACATTGTAAATGATAGTATTTTTCAAGATAAAACACGGGTTTCCAATTTGATGTTTGACCCTATACGCGTTAGATTTAAACCAATACAGAACCCCATTTGAATGGTTTATAATGACAGCAGACATAAAAACGCCTTGTCCAATTTGTACAAACACAATCTCAAACTCAATATTGGCATCCCGGCAAAACATTCCAACTTTACAAAACGTTGCTCTTCGCAGTCACAATGATGCTGTTAACTTTCCAACCGGCACACTTACAATGATGCGCTGTTCCAAGTGCAGTTTCGTTTGGAATGCCGATTTCCAACAAGATAAAATTTCCTATGATGATGGCTATAATAACGATGTGACATATTCCGGCTATTATGTAGCACATCTGGAAAAAATGGCAGACCGCATCATCAATTCAGTGCCAAAAGACAAACCTATTCATTATGTCGAGGTCGGTTGTGGCGAAGCCGATTTCTTACGTCTAGTGGTAGAACGCGCAAATGGCAGATGTAAGACCGCAATTGGGTTTGATCCGTCTTTTACCGGTGAAGAAAACCTGCCCGAAGGGTCACTTGTTCACAAAACCTTTTTCGGGCCGGAACAAGTGGAACTTGTACCGGATCAAACCAATATCATCTGTTCAAGACATACAATAGAACATGTGCCTGATGTACATTCATTTGTCAGCGCACTTGCTGCACCAATGACAACAGAGGCGCGCAAGCTGTTTATTGAAACACCGGATGCTAACTGGATTTTGAAAAACACCGCATTTCAGGATTTCTTCTATGAGCATTGCTCTATTTATACGCCTGAATCCATGGAAACCATCCTCAATGAATATGGGTTAGAATCTAATACCTATGCGGCTTATGATGGGCAATACATGTGGACAGAAGCGAAGCTCTCATCGAAACAAAGCTCGCCTGAAATTCATATCGAACAAAATTTAGCCGCCGAGTATATTGAAAAAAGCACGTCCATGTTAGATGAATGGAAAAGGTTTATTCATGAACGTTCGCAATACGGACCGGTTGCAGTATGGGGGGCCGCGTCCAAGGGGGTAACATTCACTTTGTTACTGTCGGAAATGCTTAAAAATGACGCCGGAATTACTTGCGCAATCGATTTGAATGAGGCCAAACAGGATTGTTTCATGCCGATCAGCGGAACACAAATTGTCAGCCCAAAAGCCGCACAGAATATGGGTGTGGCAACTGTCATTATAATGAACCCTAACTATGCTGATGAAATTGAAAGCATGACAGCCGATATGGGTTGGGCTCCAAAAATAGCAATCTTGAATGATTAAACCCTTTATCTTAGCACCAAGAAACTTGACCTAAATTGGTTTTATTGAAATAGGGTCAGACAACAACAAACGTGGGATGTACCAAATGACTGATTTTGCAAATGAAGTAAAAGATCGTATTGCCAGCTATCCGGATGAGACAGATATGGTAAAAGCGGCTGCGAATTTTTTGCAGGCATCCACACAACCTAAATATTGTTATAATTTTTCATGGCAAGACCGCCCTGTTATCCAGTATCCGCAAGATATCGTCGCGATGCAGGAACTGATCTGGCAAGTAAAACCCGATCTAATTATCGAAACAGGTATCGCTCACGGTGGCTCTTTGATATTTATGGCATCAATTCTGGCCATGCTAGATATGAATGACGCGATTGAGGCCGGTACAACACTTGATCCGGCAAAGTCCAACCGCAAAGTTCTGGGGATAGATATCGATATTCGCGCGCATAATCGTGCGGCGATTGAAGCGCATCCAATGTATTCTCGCATCGAAATGATCCAAGGATCCAGTATTGACGATGACATTGTTTCGCAAGTCAAAGCCACCGCCAGCAATTACAACCGGGTTTTGGTCTGTTTGGACAGCAATCATACCCACGAACATGTGCGTGCCGAACTGGAAGCCTATGCGCCCCTGACCTCTGTAGGCAGTTATTGTGTGGTGTTTGATACGTTGATCGAAGATATGCCGGCAGATGAATACCCTGACCGTACATGGGGACCGGGAAACAATCCCAAGACAGCCGTCTGGGATTACCTGAAAACGCACCCCGAGTTTGAAATCGATAAGGCCGTTGCAGATAAACTGCTGATCACAGTGGCGCATGACGGTTTTTTGAAGCGGGTAAGTTAAGACATACTTACAATTGACGTGTATATGCCTTTGAACGTTTTTTCACGCCTTTCCAGACTGAACGCCTGAGATTTGCGTCTTTCAGCACAGCTCCATATTGATCGCCTAAAATTTCGTCATAAACTTGGGCCGCAGTAAGTATGGTATTTTCACCGTCTTTATCAACCGAAACCCGGAAACTTGCGATTTGAGTTTTAATGCGCGCTAGACGCTCACCTAATGTGCGTTTGGATTTAGCCGGGCTGCTGATTGCCGCTTCAAGTTGGTCTAATGTATCTGTACGCGTAGCATGTTCAGTCAATATTTCCATGATACGCGGAGCCAGTTCAGCATTATTCTTACGTGCACTTAACGCATAGAGATACCATGCGGTATAATCTGGAACACGGTCAGTATAACCCATCCGCTGGATCACTGTTTCCAGCGTGGAAAAATATACCAAAGGTACCGTTAACGCATGATCCATCACATCCTCTAATGGGTCGGTTTTATTTTCCTTGGCAAATACCTGCCCCGCTTTGGCACCGGGTGCATCGGGCGCATTTTTGTTATGCGCACTCCCCGTACTGGCAGGGCTATAGCCGTTGATCGAGAACGGATGATCCGCATGTAAAAAATTACCTCCAAGTATATTCGCGCGGTACTCAAAGTTTACATCCGGGATAACACTATCAAAATACAGACCTTTGGAAGGTGCGACCTTGTCCAGATAAGCCCGTGAAACACACCCGTGATAAATATTCGGCGTTACAGGAAACAAATGGCTTAATTGACACCCCATCAGCGCATCCAGATTTCTGTCTTTCGGATTATATGTATAGGGTGTGCCAAATGTTCCGTGTTGATAAAACCGTACTCCACCGGTTTTTTTGGCGTAACCGTCTCCGGGCCACCCGTAACTGGCGCGGTTCCAAGATAAACCGTCGGGGCGATGTGTTTCCAGTAATTGGCGCAGATACTTGAACTGGCCCGGAACTATACCGTCATCATCACCAAAAAAGATTACATAATCGCCACTGCTTTCGTTCATGGCGCGATTAAAATTTTCACGCATAGAAACACGTGCGCCTGTATTTACATAATGTATTCGCGGATCAGTAAAGCTCAGCACAACTGCTTCTGTGTCATCACAGCTTGCATTATTGCAAACAACAACCTCTAGGTTTTCATCATCAATATCCAAGGCGGTTTGTATGGAATAACGAAGATATTGGACACGTTCGCGTGTCGGAATTATAATGCTGATCTTCATTTATCGCCCATCCAATAGATACCCTATGAAACACTAAGGCGTTTATCCCTATGAGCAATAAAATACAATCATCGTCAAAAGTACATCAACATTTAGGAAAAGTGGTGGGCGACCCTGGAATCGAACCAGGCGTGGGTCACCCCGGGGGAGTTACAGTCCCCTGCCGCACCTTGCAGCCCGTCGCCCTTAAAGCGTTCGTAAACGTCTTAAGTTCGGACTGATTAGTCGCGGGAATT
>JAJFHY010000105.1 GCA_021775375.1 Amylibacter sp.
AAGGTAATCATCGTCGGCATCGGTCGCTTTGGCCAAATCATCAACCGTATGGCAGTGGCAGCCGGCATCAAAACAGTGGTCATAGACCACCACATCGATCAAATTGATCAAATGCGCCGATACGGGGTCAAAGGGTATTTCGGTGATCCCACCCGCCCCGAACTCATGCATGCCGCCGGACTGCATGAGGCTGCGGTTCTGGTCGTGGCCATTGACGACAAAAAAGCTGCCGTCAAATTGGTTCGGAATGCCCGCAAGGCCCGCCCTGATCTGCATATCATTGCACGTGCCTATGACCGCAACCATACCTATCAACTATACCGTGCAGGTGCTTCGGATATCGTGCGTGAAACTTTCGACAGCTCAATTCGCGCAAGCAGATATATGCTTGAACGTCTTGGCTGGCCCGGGTTTGACATTGAAACCGCCATCGACACCTTCGTCACCTCTGATCGCGGCGCTTTGCGTGAATTGTCCGAGTTATGGGACCCGCACATCAAAAACGAAGACAACAAAGCCTATGTTGAACGCGCACGCGCCATCAACAAAGATTTCAATACGGGATTTCTGGCGAACCTTGCCAAAATAGTCGAGCAGGACGTCAAAGAAGAGGAAGAATTGCCGACAGAAGCGGATAAAGAGTAAGTAAAATTTACCCCATATAAAATCCGTACTGCACCGGGATATGCGCTTTCACATCCACACCCAATTCCTGTGCCGCGTGCATCGCCCAATAAGGGTCGCGCATCATGCCACGTGCCAGCAACACAATATCCGCTTGTCCGTCCGCAATCAGCGCTTCGGCTTGTTTCGCTTCAGTAATCGTTCCCACGGCCATAGTGGCAATCCCTGCCTCGGCACGTAATTGTCCACCCAAACCGACCTGATCAGTCGTGCGTGCTCCGATTGAAGCACGTGCACTTGGCGTTGCCCCGCCGCCCGAACAATCCACAAAATCCACGCCGCGTTCTTTCAACCATTTCGCCATCTGGATATTGTCCGCGATGGTCAGGCCGCCATCGGTCCAGTCCGATACCGACAAACGCACAGACAGTGGCAGGTTTTCAGGCCAAACCGCGCGTACCGCATCAACCGTTTCCAGCATCATCCGCGCGCGGTTACGCAATTCACCGCCATATTGATCATCACGCGTATTAACCAAAGGCGTGAAAAAACTGTGCAATAAATAACCATGCGCCCCGTGAATTTCCAAAAACTTGTAACCTGCCGCAAGCGCACGTTTGGCGGCCGCCACAAAAAGCGCCTGCATCTCGGCAATATCCGCCACTGACATTTGTGCAGGCGTTTTCCATAACCGTGTGCCGTCAGGATCGAAAGCCGCATCACTTGGGCCCACAATCGGCCAACCACCCTCGTCATCCTTTAAATGTGCGCCACCATCCCAAGGCTTCGCAGCGGACGCTTTACGCCCCGCATGGCCAATTTGCACACCGGGAACGGCACCCATTTCAGCTATGAAACGATTAATCGAAGCCGCCGCCTCAAGCTGTTTATCATTCCACAAACCCGTACAACCGGGTGTAATCCGCCCGTCGGCACGCACCGCTGTTGCCTCGGCAATCACCAGCCCCGCACCACCTGCGGCCCGCGACCCCAGATGTACGCGGTGCCAGTCATTCATCACCCCGTCGGTGGCCGAATACTGGCACATTGGCGAGACACCGATGCGATTGCGAAAAGTAACGTCTTTTACGGTAAGCGGTGAGAAAAGAGCTGACATGTCTTGATGTTCCTAATGTTTGATTTGCGCTCAGATAATCAGCCAAATCAGAAAGGTTCAAGATCAAATGCGAAACATCCCGCGTGCATATTTTATCCTACTGCAATACGCGGACGCCCTGATGCAACGGCTGTTAGCTCTGCTTCAATAAATACTTCGCGGCTTTCGACCTGTGCTACGCGAATATCACGATCCATACGCACGCGAATACCTTGCGCGCCCGCATCACGGGCACCTGACATCGCCTGTGTACTGAGCTGTTCTTCCAACGCTGTTACTGCTGCATCCTGCGTGGTGAAATCCTGTGGTCCGGTTTCAAAATGCACCCGAAACTGGCCTTCGCCTGGTGATGTGATCTGTCCGGATACACGCATGGATATTTGCCCTACAACCGCCCCGATCGCATTAGCCACACCCGCAAAATCGGGCACCACAACCTTTGTGTTCAGCCGCTCTCCAACAGCCCCGTAATAGCTGTGTGCTGACGCCCCAAGGCCAATCAACGGCAGGTTCAGCCCCGCGTCTATTGCCATCAAACCGCGATGATGCGCCATACCCTGCTTGGTTAGAACATGTCGCGCCAGTTCTTTTGCGGGCAAACCGAAATCAAATCCATCCTCTGCAAAAGCCGTTTCCAACAAAGCTTCGGCGGATTGCTCTGTTAATTGATCAATGATCATCCGAGCTAAATCAGGCGCACCGGGTGATAAACGGTTGCCACCGCCGGTGCGTTGGCGCGAAAACAGTTCCAGCGCCTTTTCCGCCGCTTGCACGTTCCATGCACTTAACCGCCCCAAAACATGCGCCGCATCAGAAGCTGTAATGCCCGAGATCATGACCAAGCCGCGACCGATTAGTATCTGCAATGCACCCAATTCCATACGGTTCCGAACAATCTTACCCATTGGCCAAGCCTGATCACCGATACGCTCCATCAATGTCGCTTCACGCCCGATCAATCCGCCCGTGGCGACATCGGCCCGTCCGATTGCCATAACAAAGCGTCCGTCATATTCACCGATAGTGCTGCTGGATAATTGTGCATCCAACGCGTTGTGTACCAATTCCGGCCAATCCACAGCCAACAGGGATATCGGCATCACCCTGCGCGGCCCCAATGTTACGGCTGCGGCCAATCCAGCCGTTGCCATATGTACCTGACTGTCACCGCCCAGACCTGTTGTGCGCATTGCAACGGCTTCTACCATAGTGCGGAATTCCCCGACACGTGCACCAAGTGGATCAATAATCGGGCGACCGTCACGCAACACTGCCACATCCGTGGTGGTGCCGCCAATGTCGGACACAATCGCATCCCGCTCGTCCGTTAACCAACGTGCACCAACGATAGAGGCCGCAGGCCCAGACAAAATGGTTTCAATCGGTGACACCCGCGCCTGATCTGCCGATATCAACGCCCCGTCACCGCGCACGACCATGAATGGCGCATCAATGGATTTGACTTCCAACAGCCCTTCAACCGCACTGATCAGATGGTCAATCATCCCGATCAGCCGTGCATTCAACAAAGCCGTCATTGCACGTTTCGGCCCGTTCAGCTTGGCGCTTAAATCATGCGAACTCGATACAGGTTTGCCGGTCATTTCGCGTATTATATCGCGCACCCGCAGCTCATGCGCGGGGTTGCGTGTTGCAAATTGGCTGGCAATCGCAAAACCCGAAACGGTTTTACCATGGACTGCCAGTTCTGCCCGCAAAGTCACCTCGTCCAAAGGGGTAGCTTCGCCGCCTGTATGATCATGGCCGCCTGCAAGGGTTATAACCGGATCACCATTTAACGCCCCTTCCAACCCTTGGCGGGCCAAGTCGCGCTTTGAAAAACCGATAAACACCAGACCAACACGCCCGCCCTGCCCTTCTACAAGCGCATTTGTTGCCAGCGTTGTGGACAAAGATACCATTGCAATATCGGCAGAACTTGCGCCACTTTCAATCAGCACCGCATCAATCGCCGCACCAACGCCAACAGCCAGATCATGGCGCGTTGTCAAAGCTTTGGCACTGGCAACGACACGGTCATCATCTTCAATTAAAACCGCGTCCGTATAGGTGCCACCAGTGTCTACGCCTAAAAGCAGGGCCATATCTTACCTCATCTGTTCTGAGTGTCGACGTAGCAAGCTACACACTAACTGTCACGACTGAAAACGACAGTTCCATGGCGTTAGTAGCTTAATGCGGCATCAGCCAAATAACGTAATTGGCGTTCATAGTTCAATCGGCTGGTATTGGCCATGCCGTCCACTTGCAAATTATTGCGCATCATTGACGCGCCAATCATCACCGCCAGAAACAATGCGACCCGCTCGCGTGCTTTTTCCCCGCCCAACATTGTTTGCAACGGCACAATCAGACAATTTTTGGCCGCCTCACGTACATAATCGCCAACTTCGGGGTCCATGGAGTTCAATATCAGCATCTTGAGTGCAGAGTTTTCTTCTGTTTGCTCCAAACTGTCCGCCAGTTTTGCAACGACAATATCCTTGAACTGTCCGTCGCTGGCTGCAAATAACTCCGGCCAGTCAAACGCTCCGTCTATACTGGCCTTAAACATACCCACCTTGCCGTCATAGTACCGCGATACAAGTGCTACATCGACGCCTGCTTCTTTTGTCAGGTCGCGCACAGACACGTTGGAAGAACCGCGTGCCCAGAATAGCTTGCGCGCAGAGATCAATAGTTTTTCTTTTGTAGATA
>JAJFHY010000106.1 GCA_021775375.1 Amylibacter sp.
CCTTTTTCAACAGCAAGATCAACAACTGCCGAAGCTACGGCAAGGTCTTGCAGCCCTACGCCCGTGCCATCGAACAAGGTCACTTCATCGGGTGATGTGCGCCCCTTATGGTCGCCGTTTATCACTGCTCCCAATTCGACAATGTCAGCTTCTTCAAGCGACCCATCCGCAATTGCATGTTGGCATTCACCAATGCTGATGGATTGCGCAATCTCATCCGTAAACGTAGTGGCACGCGCCACCAATGCCGCCGCGACCTCTTGCTTGCCTTTGGTGTCGGTTCCCATACAGGCGATGTGGGTGCCCCCTGTAACATGTGCATCCATCAAGATTGCATCAAATGACGACGTGATGCTGATGATTGTATCAGCCTCTGATCCCAGGCGTTCAAGCGATACAGCCTCAAAAGGAATATCCACTTCGGCTGCAACATCTGCAAGGCGGGACAACATTTCCGGATGAAGGTTCCAGCCTATAATCTTTTTAAAGTCACGCTGCTCGACCGCAGCGCGAAGTTGGAATACCGATTGGTGACCGGCCCCGATCATGCCCAAAACTTCGGCATTTTTCGGAGCAAGATACTTAATAGAAACAGCAGAAGCGGCGGCTGTGCGCAATGCTGTCAACAGATTGCCACCCACTATTGCGCGTACTTTTCCTGTATCGGCATCAAACAAAAACACTGTGGACTGGTGATTGGTCAGACCCTTGTCCGCATTGCCGGGCCAATAGCCACCTGATTTCAGCCCTAAGTTAAGTGCAGCGCGATCAAAACCGGACTTGAAGCCGTATAGCGCATCTGCATGGCCAATGGCTTCGCGGATAACCGGGAAATTATAGGCGGTTCGTTTCGACATCGAGGAAAACACCTCTTCAACCGCGGTGAATGAGCTTTCGCGGGTTATAAGGGCTGCGATTTCTTTTTCTGGAACTATGATCATTTGGTTTCTCATTTTTTAAAAAGGGCGGCGGGGATGGGGTTTCCAAACCCCGCCAGTCAGGAAGAATTTATTAGTAGGCTTTGCCACGAGCAGACACAGGCCACAGGGTTTCGACTTTGCCGCCCCGTACACCGACATACCAATCGTGTACGTTACAGGTCGGGTCGCAATGGCCCGGAACCAGTTTCAACTTGTCATTGACCTTCAAAACCCCGTCAGGATCGGCAACGACGCCATGTTCGTCTGAACATTTCAGGTATTCGACTTTATCGTTGCGCCCGAATACCGTTGGCAGGCCGCTATCTACAGATTGGGCTTTCAGGCCTGCATCGACAACTGCTTGATCGGCTTTTGCATGGCTCATCACGGACGTTAGCAGGAATAGTGCGTTTTCCCATTCACCCTGATCGATACGGTTGCCGTCCTTATCCAGAATACGGCCATAATCTGCGTCCATGAAGGCGTAAGAGCCACATTGCAATTCGTTGAACACGCCCGAGTTTCCTTCAAAGTAATACGAGCCTGTGCCGCCACCACCAACGATGTCACATTCCAAACCTTGGGATTTTAATGCGTTGACCGCATGTTCAACCTGTTCAACCGCAATATCAATTTTGGCTTTGCGGTCGGCGTATAAATCAAGGTGTTGCATTGCGCCCTGATAGGCTTGGATACCTGAAAACTTCAGGCCTTCCGCCGCATCAATCAACTTGGCGATATTCACCACTTCCTGGCTGGAAGTCACACCGCAACGCCCTGCACCGCAATCAATTTCCACAAGGCATTCAAGTTCAGTGCCATGCTTTTGTGCCGCCGCTGACAGATCAGCGACATTTTCAGGGTCATCAACGCAAACCAGCACCCGTGCGCCCAGTTTAGGCATGCGTGCAAGGCGGTCGATTTTAACAGGGTCGCGCACCTCGTTGGAGACCAGAACATCCTTAATGCCGCCACGCACGAACACTTCGGCCTCGGACACTTTCTGGCAGCAAACGCCAACAGAATGGCCCATAGTTTCCTGCAATTTCGCAACATCGACAGATTTGTGCATTTTGCCATGCGCGCGGTGGCGCACGCCCATTGCACTGGCTCTATCGGCCATCTTTTTAACGTTGCGTTCCAGCGCGTCCAGATCGAGGATCAGGCAGGGTGTTTGAATATCGGCGGCATCCATGCCCGGCAATGCGGGCACATCAAAGCCCACTTCAAGCCCTTCAAAATTGGTTTCTACGTTCATGTGTTCTCTCCTTTTCAGACCTTCATCCACGGCAAATGATCCAGATCGACATTACCACCGGTAATGATAACCCCGACCCGCTTACCGGCGAATAGTTTTTTGTTTTTCAAAATTGTCGCCAAGGGCACAGCACTGCTTGGCTCCATCACTATTTTCATACGCTTCCAGATCAGTTTCATCGCCTCTATGATCTCGTCTTCGCTTGCAGTCAGTATATCCGTCACGTGGTTGCTGACGAAATGCCATGTCAGTTCTTTCAATGGCACTTTCAGCCCGTCTGCCACGGTTTCGGGCGCGTCATCGGCAATGATGTGGCCCGCTTTGAAACTACGCGCGGCATCATCGGCCTGTTCCGGTTCTGCGGCATATATTTTCACGTTCGGTGCCAGATTTGATAATGTCAAACAAGTGCCCGATATCATCCCACCGCCGCCGATGGGGGCAATGACAGCATCAAGATTATCGACTTGTTCGATCAACTCGCGCGAGCAGGTACCCTGCCCCGCAATCACACGCGGGTCGTTATATGGGTGTACAAATTCCGCCCCCGTTTCCTTGATCACTTCGGCGAATATCGCTTCACGACTGCTGGTAGAAGGCGCGCATTCAACGATCTTGCCACCATAACCGATCACCGCATCTTTTTTCGCTTGCGGAGCCGTACACGGCATCACCACGGTACAGGTAATACCCCTGCGCCCTGCAGCATAAGACAGGCTAAGTGCATGATTGCCGCTGGAATGTGTGGCAACGCCTTTTGCCAGCATATCGTCCGGCAGACCAAATACCGCGTTAGACGCCCCGCGCACTTTAAAGGCACCGGCTTTTTGAAAGTTCTCGCATTTGAAGAACAGCTCGGCGCCAGTGAGGTCATTCATAAATGTCGAGGTCAAAACCGGTGTGCGGTGCACATAGGGCTTGATGCGCTCATGTGCGGCCATCATATCGTCCATTGTCGGTATATACATATTTTCGTTCCTTCAGATTACGCGCGGTACAACTCTTGTGCAGCAGCAACGCCTACGCCAAGCTGAATATCAAGGCCCAGATCGACCATGCACATTTCTGCCGTGGCGATACCCGACAGTGCCATCACGTCCGTTAGGCTGCCCAAGTGTCCGATACGAAAAGCCTTGCCTGCAACATCACCCAAGCCCACGCCGAAAGCGACATCGTATTTATCCGCGGCATGAGTCGCAATATCGGTGGCGTTAAAACCATCGGGCGTGCAAATGGCGCTGACCGTGTCCGAGTATAAATCGGGTGAGACGGCACATAAGTCCAACCCCCAAGCCTTAACCGCTGCGCGTACGCCGCTTGCGATGCGGTGGTGGCGATCAAAGACATTTTCCAAGCCTTCGGACAACAGCATTTCGGTTGCCATCTTAAGCCCGTTCAACAGGCCAACAGCAGGCGTATAGGGGTAAGCATTGTTGGCATAGCCCTTGGCCATATCGCGTATGTCAAAGAAAGTGCGCGGTAATGTTGCACTGTCCAACATGCCCATTGTTTTGGGGCTAAAGCCGACTATTGCCAAACCCACAGGCAGCATAAAACCCTTTTGTGAGCCTGCGATCGCAATATCCACACCCCATTCATCCATGCGAAAATCCATCGAGCCGATAGAGCTGACACCGTCAACATACAACAGTGCCGGATGGTTTGCCGCATCCAGAGCGTTGCGCACGGCAGCAATATCAGACACAACGCCTGTTGCGGTTTCGTTATGGGTGGCCAGAACCACCTTGATTTGGTGCGCTGTATCCGCCGTCAAAATCTCTTCATAGCGATCCGTAGGCAGACCTTCACCCCAAGGAGATTCAACAACCTGCACATCCAGACCGTGGCGCTGGCACATATCAATCCAGCGTTGGCTGAACATGCCGTTTCGCGCGGCTAAAACTTTGTCGCCCGCAGACAGCGTGTTGGTCAGTGCAGTTTCCCATCCGCCCGTGCCAGTGGATGGAAACACAAAGATTTCAGCTGTTTCACTTTTCAGCACTTGCTTCACGCCCTCTAATGCAGGGTGCAGGATTTCACCAAACAAAGATGAACGATGATCCAGCGACGGCATATCAATCGCCTTGCGCAAGCATTCTGGCATATTGGTTGGCCCGGGTATGAACACGGGGTTTTGAAAGTACATTTTTACGGCCTTCTGGCAAGTTTTCAAAACCCTATAAGGAGTTTTCTTGTTTGCCAATTTTTTTGAAAATCAATTCCAAAAACCAATAAATCTGTATTATTATATATATTTCAATAAGTTATATTTTTTCACTAGTCAAAATTGATTTTCAATTATATAAATAATTAACCAAGTACCCATGGAAATTTTAACATGCCACCAAAAATACGCGCAAGAGGCAGGCCAAAAAGCTTCTACAAAAAGGCATCCCAAAACACGATCCAATCTGTTGATCGCGCACTGGACGTGTTAGAGTTACTTGCCTCAAAAGACGGAATGACCCTATCGGAAGTCTCTGCCGAGTTAAGGCAATCACCTGCTACAATTTACCGTGTCTTAACGACATTACAGGCACACGGTATGATAGAAGTCAGCGCCACGTCGCAGTTGTGGAACATTGGCCCCAATGCCTTTCAAATCGGGTATTCATTTTTGCGCCGCAGCAGTGTGGTCGAACGCAGCCGTCCGATAATGCGTGACCTAATGGTTGAAACGGGTGAAACAGCGAACCTTGGGATTGAGAAATCCGATATGGTTATGTTTGTAAGCCAAGTTGAGACCCACGAAACAATTCGCGCATTTTTCCCACCGGGCACACAGTCACCACTACATGCATCCGGCATCGGCAAGGCTCTTTTAGCGCATTATTCAACAGACCGTATTCGTCGACTGCTTCAAAACAATACACTGGAGAAGTTTACCGACAAAACGATTACCGACCCCGAAGAACTGTTAAAAGAAATGGCAAAAATACGCACGCATGGTTATGCGTTTGATGACGAGGAAAAAAATCAGGGCATGCGCTGTATTGCAGCCCCGATACTGAATTTCTTTGGTGAAGCCGTTGCAGGTATTTCTGTGTCGGGTCCAACCCACAGAATGACATCGGAACGCATTCAGGATATCACCAAAGCGGTCAAGAAAGCTGCTTTTACCTTATCCCAGAATCTGGGTGCTTCACCGGATGATGCATCAACATTCTGACGAGATCACAAGTATTCACAAACGCGTTATTTGCTATATTTTGAAGGTGTTTCCGCATTATCAGGTATTTTGCATCCCGACACACTACTCCATTGTAACAAGACTTAAACATAGCTTGCTTAAACAAGTAGGCGTCTTGACACATCGGGGAGGTATCATGTCAATGAAGACAATTAAAAAAAGCTTAGGGCTTGCCGCTTTGGCTTTAGGCCTAATGGGTAGCGGGGCGGCAAATGCCGGATTCTCAATGACTGAGGTCCAGCTGCATTACGGTGGCGGTTACAAAGTGGGCAGCAATTCCACCTTTCCGGCCTTTTCTGAAAAAACCGACCGTGCGACAATCACGCTAGAACACTTCTCAACCAACGACATCGGTGATCTATTCTTCTTCGTCGATTTTTTCTATGACAACAACGGCACCCCGGTACCAGGTAACGATGAAAGTGATCAGTACGGCGAGATCTACTATACTCTGCACGGCAAACATTTTGGGCTGGATACAGGTGACGGCTTCATTAGCGGACTGGATCTTCAGTTTGGTCTGAACCAAGGTACCGATTTCTCAGTTGCGCTGGTTGGCCCGCGCGTTAACTTTAACGCGCCAGGCTTCCAAGTTCTGTCACTTGCCGTTACCACCTATAGTAACTTTGTTGACCCCTTTGACCGTAGCCTTGATACCACGTATCAGGCAACTATCGTATGGGCCGCGCCATTTACTATCGGCAACCAGAAGTTCAGCACACAAGGCTTTGTTGACTTTATTGGCGATCAAGGCTCCGGTGTTGACGATCAAATCCTTTTTTCACCGCAAGTTAGATGGGATATGGGCTACGCGATGGGGCGTCCGGCAGACAAGATAGCACTTGGCCTTGAGTACTCATACTGGAAGAACAAGTTTGGTCTGACAGGTGTAGACGAGAACTCTCTTTCTTTATTCCTCGGATTTAAATTCTAATCCAGTGATTGCAACAAAAAACGGGGTAGAGATTTCTTTGCCTCGTTTTTTACGTTGGCCTGCAAATACATGATGCAGTTTACGAATAGGTCGACTGAATGGGTGCGCACGCATCCGAACTATCCGTCTTTACTTGAAACCCAGTATTCACATCATATCACGGCTGATTTTATCAGTATAATCGCGCTCGAATTTCAGCACGTCATTCTCATAAGCTTCAAGTCGGGCGGTCAAAAAGAAATCATCCTTATCGGCATGCATTCCGGCTGAAACGCGGGTGCGCCACATTTGCCCTTCGCGACCCCCAACCTTTTCCCATTCAGTCTTGACGAACGCAGATGTTGGATCATCGGGGTCAATGCTCCAAATTTCCTTCATCCATCCACCCGAGATCAGCCCATGTTCTAAATCCTGAACCTCACCAAAGTCGTTAAAAACACTGGTTGTGACGATACCGGTTTCATCATTACGCGTATTGTCATGGCTATATGTCTCGGCGCGCAATTCTTTTGTCTGCCAAGCAGGTGCGCCTATCGGTTCCTCAAATGCCACTTCTTCAACATCAGTTAAAGGACGTTCAGGCAAGCCAATCGATCCGGCTTCGATCATAATACCGGCAGTTTCAGGTGATGGCCAAAGCATTGGCCAATATGTTGTCGAAACAGCAACACGCAACCTGTGGCCCTTTGGGATTCTATAGGCTATTTGATCAAGATTGAATGCAATATCAATTATTTCATCAACAGGTACTGCACTTGGATGTTCATGGCTTTCCCGATGTGACAAATTCAAATGCCCTAAGGTAATCAATGCCGAGGTTCCGTCCGGGCGCAAATCACACAAACGCACAGTTACCTGCCCTTGTGGTTTAACACACGACAAACGCAGACGTATGGTTGGCGCACCGACAATATCTATAGGATTATCAATTTCATCACTATCAAAGCAGGCAGAACCCGCATCATCTCGGCTTTGGTTGTCAGGTAGTTCGTCACTAAACGCAGAAGGAAAATACTCACCCGCTGCGGCTCCGCAATCATGTGGTGATGATACCTGAACAATAAATTCACTGGGGTCATTCGCCAAGGCGGCACCTTGCGCCAAATGTAGCGTCTTGTTGTTAATTTTTTTCGAAGGCCAGTTTTGTTCAGCGATCCAACGCCCGGGACGCTCTTCATGCCACCTTTTAGGGGCAACACTGTCCATAAGATAGGCGCGGTAATCAGGGTCTTTATCCACGCCTGTGTCTTGTCCCTTCAACCAATGATCCCACCAGCGTTTTGCCTCTTGCAAAAAACCAATGGCCGGTTTGGGGCCGGCAATATGTGGATATTTATGTATCCACGGGCCAACAATACCTTTAACCGGCGATGACAGGTTTTCTACCAGATGCGAAATAGTGTTGCGATACCCGTCATGCCAGCCGCCAATGCTTAAAACAGCCGCTTTTATCGATGAATAATCCTCACAAACTGATCCATGTTTCCAATACTCATCACGGCGTTGGTGGCGCAACCATGTCGAAAGATCCAATTTCTGGTTCTCAAGCCGATGCATCCACATCTCATGCCAGCGATTGCCGACTAAGGCCATATCCGGCGGACGCGATGAATAGGCCAGCATATTGGCACTCCAGCCAAAGTTTTCACCCAGCAAACACCCGCCTTTATAATGAATGTCATCGGCATAGCGATCCACAGTCGAGCAGAGTGTAATGACCGCTTTTAAAGGCTCTGGCGCCAGTGCGGCAACCTGCAGGCCATTAAACCCGCCCCATGAAATGCCCATCATCCCGACATTTCCATTGCACCACGGCTGCTTGGCAGCCCATTCTATCACTTCGACCGCATCCTGTAATTCCTGCGCGGTATATTCGTCCTCCATCAGCCCGTCACTGTCGCCATTGCCACGCATATCGGTGCGAATACAAACATAGCCGTGACCGGCAAACCAGGGATGAACGGTTTCATCACGCGCAATTGTACCGTCGCGTTTGCGGTAAGGCAGGTGTTCAAAAATCACCGGCATCGGGTTCTTATCTGCATCATCAGGCATCCAGACCCGAGCGGATAAACGACACCCGTCTGACATAATAATAGGCATGTCAGCATGCTCGGTTACGCTATGGGGAAAGCTGGTTGTGATTTTCATAACGTCATCCTTTTTCAATCTACGTTAGTCACGCATTGAAAAAAGTCGAGGTTAAATGCGTCACTTCAAAGTCGCAAACCAGCATGCGGGATAATGAAAACTCTGTCACCCAGAAGAGATGGTTACAAAAGCAATATCATACACTAGCCTTGGTGTTTTATGTGCATTCACTGCATCATTTGCCTTCACGTTGAATGATGTCGGCATAAAGTTCCTAAGCGGTGACTATCCACTGCATCAGGTCGTGCTTGTTCGCGCGGCTGTCGGTCTAGTGATAATTCTTTCCATTTTCATACCACTTGAAGGTGGCTTTGATTTATTGCGCACCAAACATTTGCGCCTGCATTTTATTCGTGGAGGTTTTGTTGTTTTCGCAAACCTGTTGTTTTTCATGGGCCTGTCTGAGATCCCACTGTCCGAAGCCACTGCAATATTCTTTATTTCGCCACTCATCATAACGGTTTTTTCGATTATATTTTTAGCGGAAAAAGTAGGGCCATGGCGGTGGTTCGCTGTGGCAATGGGGCTGGTTGGTGCCGTGATCATGTTGCGCCCTACACCAAGCAGCTTCCAGTGGGCGGCACTCTTACCAGCCGGAGCGGCCTTTTGTTATGCAAGCCTTCATACGCTGACCCGTAAGATGGGCGGAACTGAAAAAGCATCAACTATGGCTTTTTATATGCAACTTACGTTTGTTATCACAGCATCACTAATGGGATTAATCTTTGGTGACGGACAATATGCAGAACAAGATAGTGCGGCACTGAAATTCCTATTACGGGCATGGGTATGGCCCCCACAAATTGACATGCTCATTATGGCTGGCATCGGTTGTGCAAGTGCAATTGGCGGGTATTTTATCAGCCAAGCTTACCGCATCAGCGAAGCGGCCCTAATTGCCCCGGTTGAATATACCGCCCTTTTGTTGTCAATCATCTGGGGCATTACTATTTTCAACGAATGGCCAGACAGCATTGCATGGGCGGGCATGACCATGATTTTAGGTGGCGGGTTAATTATGCTTTGGCGCGAAGCCGTTTTAAAAAAGAAAACGGCCAGAACACGGTTGATACCTGCCCAAAGATAGCATCATTTCCCTTTGAATTCTGGCTTCCTTTTTTCGATAAATGCCGTCATGCCCTCTTTTTGGTCTTCGGTTGCAAACAGGGAATGAAACACGCGTCGCTCAAATAACAAGCCTTCGGCAAGACTACCCTCATCAGCGCGATTAACGGCATCACGAATAAATCCGGTCACAGGTTTTGAATAACCGGTAATCGTTTTTGCCGCTTGCATCGCGGTTTCAACGACCTGTTCGTCTTCTACCACTCGTGCGACCAACCCGCATGCAAGGGCTTCAACCGCATCCATCATCCGCCCTGTCAGGTGCATGTCCATCGATTTGGCGCGCCCGATCAATTTGGTCATACGTTGCGATCCGCCCATGCCTGCCATAACGCCTAGCTTGATCTCCGGCTGACCGAACTTCGCACCTTCACCTGCAATAATAAAATCACACATCATCGCCAGTTCACAACCGCCGCCCAGCGCAAATCCATTAACGGCGGCAATTTTCGGTGTGTGGAATGCGGTGAAAATATCCCAGTCCGCAAAGTAATCACTTGCGGCCATATCCGCATAGTTTTTGCCCTGCATTTCCTTGATATCCGCCCCGGCGGCAAAGGCTTTTTCATTGCCGGTCAAAACAAAACACCCGACAGTCGGGTCTTTATCCAAAGGGGCCAGTTCTGCAATCATCTCTTCGAGCAGCTTTTCGTTTAGCGCATTCAGTTGTTTCGGGCGGTTTATCTCTACAAGAACAACGCCGCCATCTCGGGTGATTTTCAGGGTTTCTAACATCGGTTCATCCTTTTAATTAATCTATAGCAAAATCGCCGTCTTCAGCAGGATGATACAGGCGATCAACCAACTTTTGCGGCACGCTTTCAAGCGTCGGGTATTTCCATTTGGGTGATCGATCTTTGTCGATCACAGCGGCACGGATACCCTCAATCAGTTCACCGTCTTTAAGGGCCATGCTGACAATACGGTATTCATTGCGTAAAGCGTGTTCAAGTGAACCGTCAACACGCGCAGCCCGCAAAGCTGCAAGCGTCGTTTTCAACATTAGCGGCGCACCACGCGAAAGACCCTTAAGGGCAGCTTGGGCGAAATCCGAAGGATCATCTTGTAAGCTTTGGCTTATAGCCTCGACGGTATCTTGTGCAAAGATCGCATCTATCGCTGCGCGGTTTGTTTCAAGCGATGAGACTTCAGGTTCAATTGAAAATTCCTGCAGCACGGCGATGTCACCTGTTTCCTGCAATGCCGCCTTCAAGCTTTCCAACTTGTCAGATGGTACAAGATAATCTGCAAGGCCCGCATGAATACAATCCGCCCCTGTTAGGCGTGCGCCTGTAAGGCCGGCATATTCACCACTTGCCCCCGGCATCTGTCCCAACAAATATGTGCCACCCACATCGGGCAAAAGACCGATAGCGCATTCGGGCATGGCAAACATCGTACGTTCCGTCACAACCCTGTGCGAGCCGTGCGCCGATATACCGACACCGCCGCCCATCACAATCCCGTCCATGATCGCGACATAGGGTTTTGCATATGTTGCGATTGTATGGTTCAGACGGTATTCATCGCGCCAGAATTTGCGCGAATTTTCGATCTGCCCGCTTTTGCCTTCATTATAGATACTGACTATATCACCGCCGGCACAAAAGGCTTTTTCACCCGTTGCATCGATCAATAACAGATCGACAGATGGGTCGTTTTCCCAATCCGTCATCGCCAATTCCAAATCAAGGCACATGGTATGGGTTAGCGCATTCAACGCCTTCGGGCGGTTCAGTGTGACATGGCCCGCACGACCGGTTTTTGTTACAATCAGATCGGTCACGACAATCCTCGCTCAGCCAGAACAGAGCGTGCGATGATCATGCGCATAATCTGGTTGGTGCCTTCCAGAATTTGATGCACACGTATATCGCGCACAATTTTCTCGATGCCATAATCCTGTAGATAACCGTAACCGCCCAGCATTTGCAGCGCATCATTGGCAACATCAAAGCAGTTATCCGTGACAAATAGCTTGGCCATTGCGCAATGCTTTGAAGCATCATGCGTACCTTGATCCAGCTTCCATGCCGCTTGACGCAAAAACACACGGGCCGCTTCCAATTTGGTTTCCATTTCCGCAAGCTTGAATTGCAAAGCTTGAAACTGATCCAGGGTTTTGCCGAAAGCTTTGCGTTCACCCATGTAGTTCGCCGCAATTTTAGCCGCTTGAGTGGCTGCACCCAAGGAACAGGCGGCAATGTTCAAACGGCCGCCGTCCAGACCTTCCATAGCGTATTTAAAGCCGGAACCCTCGACCCCCATTAAATGATCGGCGGGCACTTCACAGGCATCCATTTGCACCTGTGCCGTTGGCTGTGATTTCCAACCCATTTTCTGTTCCTGCGCCCCGAAAGACAAACCATCTGCACCATTTGGCACCAGCATTGTTGATATTCCTTTTGGCCCCTCTTCGCCCGTGCGACACATCACCAGATACAGATCAGCAAAACCGCCGCCCGAGATAAACGCTTTATTGCCGCTGAGTTTATAACCGCTGTTGGTTTTTTCTGCTTTGGTGCGCAAAGCAGCCGCATCCGAACCCGACCCCGGTTCGGTCAGACAGTAGGCAGCATAAATTTCAAACCCGACCATGCGGTCCAGCCACTCGGCTTTGAAACTGTCGGTGGCATATTTCGCAACCATATTGGTGCACATGTTATGGATCGACATGAATGCGGATACAGACGGGCAGGCCATGGCCAATGCCTCAAAAATCAGTGTGGCGTCCAGTCGACTTAACCCTGCACCGCCCAATTCCTCGGGGACATAGATACCGCCGAAGCCCAGATCACCTGCAGATTTTAGAACGCTTTGCGGGATTGCCCCTTCGCGCTCCCAAGCTTGCGCGTTCGGCGCAATTTCGTCCTGACCGAATGCATAGGCGGTGTCATAGAATAACTGTTGTTCTTCGCTTAGATTAAATTCCACTGTGTATCTCCCTATCTAGGTTGCATCCGTGTTGCCCCGTCCAGACGTACGGTTTCACCGTTCAAAAAGCTGTTCTCGATCATGTGGCAGACAAGGCTCGCAAATTCTTCTGGTGTGCCCAGTCGAGACGGGAACGGAATGTTCGAAGCCAGCGCATCCTGCACCTCTTGCGGGAATGCCGCGACCATCGGGGTTTTGAAAATACCCGGTGCTACAGACAATACCCGAATGCCCGATTTTGCCAAATCACGTGCCATTGGCAGGGTCATTGCAGCAACACCGCCTTTGGATGCGCCATAAGCCACTTGACCGATTTGCCCTTCAAATGCGGCAACAGAAGCCGTGTTGATGATGACGCCGCGCTCGTCGTCATCATTCAGGGCGTCCGAACCCGACATACCCAGCGCTGATTGACTGGCTACGTTAAACGTTCCAACAAGGTTCACGTTGATAACTTTTTGAAACAGGGCAAGATCGTGTGCTGCACCGCGTGACACGGTTTTCGCGGCAGGCGCAATGCCTGCGCAATTCACGCAAATACGTTCCTGCCCGTTTTCTGTGCGCGCCTTTGTCAGCGCATCCGCCACACTGGCCTGATCGCTGACATCGGTTTGGCAAAATACGCCCCCCAATTCGGCAGCCTTAGCCTCGCCCGCTTCAATATTCATATCCAAAAGCGCTACTTTCACGCCTTTTGATGCCAAAAGTGTTGCCACTGCAGCCCCAAGACCGGATGCACCGCCGGTAATAACGGCGGAAAGTTGATCGATATTTTCCATAGGTTTTAGATCCTTTCCAGTGCGATGGCAGTGCCTTCACCGCCACCAATGCAAATTGCGGCCACACCGCGTTTCAGGCCGCGTGCTTCCATAGCATTCAGCAAGGTCACGATAATGCGCGAACCGGAAACCCCGATGGGGTGACCCAAGGCACATGCCCCGCCATTCACATTCACGATATCGCGCGAAATCCCGAACTCTTTCATGAATGCCATCGGCACCACGGCAAAAGCTTCGTTTACTTCCCAGAGATCAACATCCGCCACGCCCCAACCGATGTTTTTCAACAGTTTTTGAACGGCACCAACAGGTGCTGTCGTAAACCAGCTTGGCTCTTGTGCGTGACTTGCATGACCGACAATACGCGCGCGTGTTGTTAAGCCCTTTGCAGTTGCATTTTCCTCACTGGTCAAAACCAGTGCAGCGGCACCGTCCGAGATAGACGAAGCATTTGCCGCTGTCACAGTCCCGTCCTTTTTAAAAGCAGGACGCAGTGTGGGAATTTTTTCCGGGCGCGCCTTAACAGGTTGTTCGTCCTGCGTGATCTCAATATCGCCTTTACGGGTTTTCACCGTGAAGGGTACAATCTCGGCATCAAACGCACCTGTTTTCTGTGCTTCCAAAGCGTTCGATAAAGACCGCAATGCATAGGCATCCTGATCTTCGCGGGTGAACTGGTATTTTTCGGCGCAAAGCTCGGCAAACTGGCCCATCAAAGTGCCTTTGTCATAGGCATCTTCAAGCCCGTCAAGGAACATATGATCCTTCATTTCCACATGGCCTAAACGTGCGCCACCGCGGGTTTTAACCGACAGGTATGGCGCAAGCGTCATGCTTTCCATACCACCCGCGATCATCAGGTTTTGCGAACCTGCAAGAATTTGATCAGTGGCGACCATCACTGTTTTCATACCGGAACCACAGACTTTATTAACTGTCGTTGCAGGCACCGATTGCGGCAACCCCGCACCCAAGGTGGCTTGGCGAGCAGGGGCTTGCCCCAAACCTGCAGGCAAAACACAGCCCATCAGAACTTCGTCCACATCATCCACGCTAACATGCGCATTTTCCAGTGCACCCTTGATGGCAGCCGCTCCAAGTTCGGGGGATGGCGTTCCTGCGAAAACGCCCTGAAACCCACCCATAGGCGTACGGGCAGCACCCGCGATTACAACTGTTTTTGTCATGTCATATCCTTAAAAAAAGCAGCAATTCTAAGCTGCGCTTCATCTGTTTCCCAACGATCTGCCAAAGCATTAACCGTTAACTCAATATCATTTTCAACATCCCTGCCCTGCATCTGTTGCAACAGGGCTTTAGCCTCTGCCACAGCACCGGGTGCGGTTTGTAAAACCGGTTTAATTTCTGTTTCAATCGCTGCATCCATTTCATCCACCGCACAAACTGAGCTGACCAAACCCGAACGTAAAGCCAATTCTGTGCTAAATGATTTGGCGGTGAAGAACACTTGGCGGGCATAGGTTTCCGACATGCGGCGCAAGACAAAAGGCCCGATGGTAGCCGGGATCAGGCCCAGTTTGGTTTCTGTCAAAGCAAACCGCAAACCATCAACTGCCACAACAATATCGCAAACCGCCATCATCCCGATACCGCCGCCAAAAGCGTTGCCTTCAACGCGTCCGATCAATGGTTTCGGAAGGGCGTTTAAGGTGGCTAGCATATTGGCAAGCACACGGGCCTCGGCAATTTTACCGGCACGGTCTTGCTCCGCTTGCGCACGCATCCAGTTCAAATCACCGCCTGCACAAAAGCTTTTGCCTAATGCTGCCAAAACCACCGCACGCACCGTTTCATCCGCACCAAGGGCTTTCGCCGCATCCGTGATCTCGATCATCATTTCATGGTTCATCGCGTTGTGCTTTTCAGGCCGTGCCAGTGTTAGCTTGGCAATGCCGCGCGCGTCTGTCACCACATTGATCGTGCTATAGGGCATCTGCAACTCCTGCTATGTTGGTTTGTAAATAAGCCTCTGCCACATGTAATTTGTCCATATCCAACCCGGTTTCCCATCCTTCGGCCTGCAGCATTTCAACTAAGGAAATCGTTGATAAGTTGCCCTTTGCACCCGGCGCATAAGGGCAACCGCCCAAACCGCCAATGGCACTGTCAAAGCATCGTAAACCATAGCTTAAAGCCGTTTCAACATTCGCCAAAGCAGTACCATCCGTGTCGTGAAAATGCCCTGCCAAGAGATCAGCTTTGATCGTTCCTACAAGTACGTCCAGCAAATTTGCTGCGCTTTCAGATGTGCCTTTGCCAATGGTGTCGCCCAAGGAAACCTGCCCGCAGCCCAAGTCCAATAAGGCTTGTGTGATATCGCGCACCGGTTCAGGGGCAATCGTGCCTTCATATGGGCAGGCGATGACGCAAGAGACATAACCGCGCAAAGATACGCCTGCCGCAAGGGCGGCTTTGGCAACGGGTGCAAAACGCTCCAGACTTTCGGCAATCGTACAGTTGATATTCTTTTGGCTGAAACTTTCAGAGGCCGATCCGAAAATAGCGACCTCGTCTGCGCCCGTTTCCAAAGCCGCTTCAAGCCCTTTCATATTCGGTGTCAATGCTGCATATGTCACACCGGATTTACGGGCTATCCCCGCCATCACTTCGGCTGCATCCGCCATTTGCGGCACCCATTTGGGTGATACAAAACTGGTCGCCTCAATATAGCGCAGCCCCGTTTCGGACAGCAGATCAATCAGCGCAATCTTCTGCTTTGTCGGCACAATCCCCGCTTCATTTTGCAAACCGTCGCGCGGGCCAACTTCATAGACTGTCACATGGTTTTCAGTCATTCGGCCACCTCTTGCAAAACAACCAATTGGTTGCCTTCATCCACAGCACTTGACGCTTTGCACATCACATCCGCGATCACGCCGTCGCGCGGAGCTAGCATCACATGCTCCATCTTCATCGCTTCCAACACCAAAAGCGCATCGCCTTTTTGCACTGTGTCCCCTGATGCCACATGAACGATACTGACAATCCCCGTCATTGGCGCAAAAACGCAATCGGCGTTGCCGCCTTCGGTCGCACTTACATCCAAGGGGTCAACGGCGTGAAAATCAAACTGTTCGCCGTCCTGTTTCACCATAACCGAGTTACCTGTGTGGGATACTAAAGCGATCAGGTTTTTTATACCTGACAGCGCGGTTACTTGGCCATTGTGGTATGTCACGCCTTCAAAAACATAGGCACCATCTTCAAGGATCAAGGTAAAACAACAACCCCCCTCGAATAGCAAACTGCCACTGATACCGCTTAAATTCAGCGCCTGTTGGGTTTTTCCCCAGTGTTGCCAACCAAGCCGTTCCTGTTGCGGATCAATTCCATTTGCAAGCAATGCGGCAACCATCACAGCAAAAGGAGGGGGCGCGACCGCCTGCATAAGACTATCGCCCTTGCGCCCGATCAACCCAGTATCCAAACGTCCTTGGGCAAAATCTTCGTCAGCACATAAACGCGATAAAAACGTCAGGTTGGTCTGCGTGCCTGTGCAAATCATTTCATTCAAACCCTGCCTCAAACCGGTTAAAGCATCACTCCGCGTCGCTTCATGCGAAATCAGTTTAGCAATCATCGGATCATAAAACGGGCTTACTTTATCGCCGGTTTGCACGCCAGTATCCACACGGCACCCTGCACCAAATTGCACATCAAACAACGTCCCGGGAGCTGGCATAAAATCGTTTTGCGGGTCTTCCGCATAAATCCGCGCTTCAAAAGCATGACCGCTTATCACAAGTTGATCTTGTGTCATCGGTAGCGGCTCACCTGCGGCAACACGCAACTGCCATTCCACCAGATCCTGCCCT
>JAJFHY010000107.1 GCA_021775375.1 Amylibacter sp.
TCGGGCCCGAATTTTTGCCAAATAGGATAAAGCGATTGCAACCAGCCAAACAGCAATGCATCTTGCCCACCCGGCACCGCACGGGTCAGTGTTTGCGATAAATGGTGATGGGTATTCACAAGCCCCGGTGTCACAACACAGCCCTTCGCGTCGATCACGTCATCACCCGACAGACCCTGCCCAATAGCATCAATCACACCATCAACAACGCGAATATCCGCCCCCTTTAGCTCGTCACGTGCTCCATTCATTGTGACCACAACATCGGCATTTTTCATCACAAGTGTTTTGTTCATCATCAAATTCCGCTGCTCATTTTGCACATAACTAACAAAAACCTCGATACCACACCATATCGGTTATTTTTGAAACACTTCACAGATTTTAACATAGGCAAATATTTGTGACTTGATTTTCTATAATAAATAGGCTGAAATCAGTCGCTTAGGAGAACACACCAATGAAACATCTTTCACGTGACAGTTTTTTAGCCAAATTTGGTGGTGTTTACGAGCATTCTACGTGGATCGCAGAAATGCTCTTTGATCAGAAAAGCCACTCTGGTGCGGAAAAACCATCTGATCTGGCGGGTGCTATGGCGAAGATCGTTGAGTCTGCACCGCAAGACCTTCAAATGGCCCTTTTACGCGCACACCCGGATTTAGCGGGAAAACTGGCACTGGCGGTCACATTATCGCCAAGCAGCTCGTCCGAGCAGTCAGATGCAGGTCTCGATCAATGCAATCAAACAGAATTAGAGACGTTCAAGAACTTGAATGCCCAATACCGCGAAAAGTTTGGATTTCCTTTTATTCTGGCGGTACACGGCCGTACGCGCGCCGATGTACTTGAAAACTTCAAGAAACGTTTGACGCATGACATTGGTAGTGAATTTCGCGAAGCACTGTATCAGGTTCACCAAATTGCAAAACGGCGCCTGCAAGATTTGGATGTCACCTAACAGCAGGTTAAATCAAAATAGAACCTACTGTGATTTTGATGCAGAATAAACTTCGTTCGATGCAATACGCTTTGCGCGCCCTTTGTTAATTAGGGTGCGCGGAACGGTGTTAGACCAAACCAAGGCCATCTGTGCATCGCCTCTTGGTGTAATATCCGCATCGATTACGACAGGATACAAAGATAAATTGTAAATAGAATCTACGCCGTATCTTGTTGCATTTTCCTGAGCCCGATCATCCGTCTGTTGATAATCAACACCTGATTTTACCGGGCGAATTATAACGGTCTGTTCTCTATCATCGTGCCCCGTTCGCAGTGCATCCCTTTTTTTACGCCGGGCCGCGGGCGTGTAACCACGCACAGTCGCAGGTTTTGCCGTGTTTTTCGGTGTTACACTTGCAACAGTAGTGTTTTCACTGCTTTTAACTGCTTTCGCGGGTGTTTTAGCGTCTGCAGCAACAGCTACAGTTTCTGTCCCCGTGGTCCCATCTGCGGGTTTGATCAACCTTGTGGCAGGTTTACCGGAAATTGCCGCTAATTGCGCAGGGCTTAAGGATGGTTTATTTTTTGAACTGCAAAAAACCATCCGCTGCCGATTGACACGCGGCACCCATGTGATGTGTGCACCAAATCCCGCTTTTATGTAAACACAGCCTTTGGAGTCCACATATTGCTTACCGGTAAAACTTGCCGGTGGAATCTCTGCTGGTCCATTATCAGCCTGTAATGTCTTTGCGCCTGCTGTGCTGCCTAGGGTTATAATCCCTATGGCAAGCACCATTATTTTGTTTTTTATCATCTCTTGCCCCCAAGATATGGACAAAATGACAAATTTTGGGTGATTAGTAAAGATTTTTTTCAGTGATACGCTTCAACCGGCTATTTTCCCCACAATTCCAAGCGGACAATCCATAAATCATCATTAAGCCTCACATATCAATGTATAATTGGAACCTATAGAACATTAGCAATGGAGCTTAATGCTTTGTTCTTTTTCGGTATATTGTGCTTGGAGCAACGCCAAGTATACCGGCAGCCTTTGGGATAGAGCCGCCCTCGGAATGAATTGTCGCTTCAATAATTTTGCGCTCTACCTCATCAAGCGGTAATCCAATCAGTTGTTGGATCGCACTATTGCTGCGTTCCCCTGAAATTCTGTCCTTATTTTCGCCCGTCACGTCACCATCAAAGTTCAGACCGGATGTGTCAAACTCTCTTGGAAGCATATCCATATCCACAATAGTGCCATCATGACGCGCCACAATTTTGTGCAGAAGATTCTCCAGTTGGTTTATATCCCCCGGCCAGTCATGGGACATAAATAATGCGGATACCTCATCCGAAAACCCGACAAAGGACTTCTGTTCAGATATTGAAAGTTTTGCCAATATTTTTTCGGCAATAAATACAATATCTTCGCCGAGTTCATGTAAACACGGCACATAGATTGTAAGGATATGTAGCTGATAAAACAGGTCTTTGTTGATTTTACCTTCTTCCAGCAACACATATGGGTCAGTACTGGTCGAGCAAATAATTCTGGGGAAACCATTACCCTCTACATTTGAACTCTGATTATTTTGACTGGCTTCTCGCAACAGATTTGACAATTTCAGCTGCACCAAAGGAGCAAGATTTGAAATTTCATTTATATATAAACTACCGCCACAGGATTTAGCCAATGCGCTCTTTTTATCGATCTGTTCAGTTATACCAGCGGCTTGAAAACCACCAAACAGTGCACTTTCCTGCTCACTGGCAGATTGATCACGGCCACTGTAAGTAATAAATGGATGCTCATTCAAATTTGAACGGGAATGTATCGCGTGTGCGCATGTTTCTTTGCTAATGTCGCATTCTCCGGTCATAAAAACCGGTGCGAAAGATGGTGCGACACGTATAATTTTACGGTACATTTCTTGCATAACAGGCCCACGCCCTGTGAACCCGTAAAAGCTACCTGCCTCCAGATTTACATCCGCCCTAGTTTCAAAACTTACCAGCGCAGACGATATTGTTGCCAATAGTCGCTCGTCTGAAAGAGGTTTCAACAAGAAATCAAAAGCACCCGCGCGCATGGCTTTAACAGCCCGCGTTACAGAACCGTTTGACGTTATAACAATGATCTTTGCTTGCGGGTTAATTCGCGTAAACGATTTTATGGCCTCGATACCGTCAATATCCGGCAAGAACATATCCATAATTACAACCTGGGCACTGCTATTGCGAAATAACTCTAAGCCTTCACTACCGTTAGACGCCACATCCACCACATATCCGGCACTTGTCAGATTTGCACTGTAAACCATCTGTAGCGTTGCTGTGTCTTCAATAAGCAATACTCTTTGCTTCATGATGCGCGCTCGCGTTGAATTTTATCTGATTTTAAAAAATCCAGCCAGTTGTCTAACTGGGCAAGTATTCTTTTCACTGCTTCAGATGGAAAATCTTCCTCATCCATCTTCGTGTATTCATTAATATTTTTAGCGGCTTCATACAAATCATTAATACCAACAACATCTGCTAATGATATCAGCACATTACTTGGCTCATTCAATAAATCAAATGCCTTTGCAGACAATGCAGCATGAAATCCGCGGCGGGTATTTTTTAAATCTATCATCAACTTATCAATAAAAACCAAAGACTGCGCCGGCCCAAGTTTTCCAAGTATAGTCAGATATTTTTCGGTTAGATAGTTATCCGCCATACTGCCGTTACCCATGCTTCATGGGCGACCATAGCTGGCCGCCCATATATGAGTATACGGTAAATACCAAGTTTTGCAAAATGCAAAAATTGTGATGTTATTGTTATTATTTTTGTGGGTAACCTAAAGCCATTAGTGCTTCGGTAATTTCATCTAAAATCACAGGATCATCAATGGTTGCAGGCATTTTCCACGCTTCCGCATCAGCGATTTTTGCCATGGTCCCGCGTAGAATTTTGCCCGAACGGGTTTTTGGCAACCTATCCACCACACAAGCCAATTTGAATGCAGCCACAGGCCCGATAGTTTTGCGAACCAGACCAACACATTCCGCAACGACCTCCTCATTCGATTTTTGCACACCTGCGCTTAGGCATAAAAAGCCCATCGGCAATTGACCTTTCAATGCGTCCTTAACACCCAGAACCGCGCATTCCGCGACATCAGGATGGCTTGCCAAAACCTCTTCCATTTGCCCGGTAGACAAACGGTGTCCGGCCACATTGATCACGTCATCAGTGCGTGCCATGATGTAAAGATAACCATCGTCATCCATATATCCTGCGTCCCCGGTTTCATAATACCCCTCGAAAGCATCCAGATAAGATGACTTATAACGATCTTCAGCATTCCAAAGGGTCGGCAAAGTACCAGGCGGCAACGGTAATTTAATCACAATCGCACCCAATTCACCTCGCGGCAATTCTTCACCCTCATCGTTCAGAATACGTAAATCGAACCCCGGTACCGGCACCGCAGGCGAGCCTAGTTTTACCGGCATTAATTCAATTCCCGCTGGGTTACAGACCGCAGGATAGCCGATCTCTGTCTGCCACCAGTGATCAATCACCGGCACACCCAACTGATCTTGCGCCCACTCGATAGTATCAGGATCAGCACGTTCGCCGGCAAGGAATAAATAACGCAAACCGGACAAGTCGTATTTCTTGACGAACTCTCCATCAGGATCTACCCGTTTAATTGCCCGAAATGCTGTGGGTGCGGTGAAGAAGGTTTTCACCTTGTGCTCTTCGATCACCCGCCAGAAAGTGCCCGCGTCCGGCGTACCAATGGGCTTGCCTTCAAACACAATCGTGGTGTTGCCGTGGATCAGCGGTCCGTAACAAATATAAGAGTGTCCCACGACCCAGCCAACATCGGATGCCGCCCAGAAGACATCTCCGGGATCAACGTCATAGAGGTTTTTCATCGTCCAGTGCAACGCTACAATATGACCACCCGTAGGACGCACAACGCCCTTTGGTTGCCCAGTTGTACCTGAAGTATACAGAATATAAACAGGATCGGCGCCGCCGATCGGCACACAAGGTGCAGGTGCCACACCCTGTTGACACTCATGCCAGTCCAGATCACGACCATTCACCATGTCTGCGGCCAACTGTTCACGTTGAAGGATTACACAAAAATCAACCTTATGCGCAGCCATTTCAACCGCCCCGTCAATCAACGGCTTATAGGCAATCACCCCGCTTGGCTCAATCCCGCAAGACGCGGCAATAATCGCTTTCGGTGTTGCGTCATCAATCCGTGTAGCCAGCTCGTGTGCCGCAAATCCGCCAAACACAACTGAATGCACAGCCCCGATACGTGAACATGCCAGCATCGCAATAAGCGCTTCTGCCACCATTGGCATATAGATAATCACGCGGTCACCTTTGGTGATACCTTGTGCCTGCAATGCGCCACCTAATAATGCGACTTTATCTTTCAATTCTGCATAGGTTATCTTGGCGGAATTCCCCGTGATCGGGCTGTCGTAAATAATTGCAACCTGCTCGCCATTCCCCGCTTCAACATGGCGGTCAACCGCGTTGTAGCAGGTGTTGATCTCACCATCCTTGAACCACTCATAAATAGGCGCGTTTTCATCAAACAGCGCCTTTGTCGGCTCTTTACTCCATGAAACCGCCTTGGCTGCTTCCATCCAGAAAGCTTCAGGGTCTGATTTCCAGTTTCCGTATACTTCTTTATAAGACATCTGCCTTATTCCTCCACTTTCGCGCGTTTAACCAATTCCAAGACTTCCTTAGCCGCTTCCGGAATATTCGTGCCAGGCCCGAATATCGCCCGCACGCCGACTTGCCGTAAGAAATTGTAGTCATTGGGTGGAATAACCCCGCCACAAATCACAATTATATCCCCGCCACCTTTGTTTTTCAGTGCATGCACCAACTGTGGGGCCAATGTCGTGTGGCCTGCTGCCTGAGATGAGATGCCGACCACATCAACACCCTTTTCAATCGCATCGATTGCCGCCTCTTCCGGCGTTTGAAACAGAGGTCCCATTTCAATGTCAAAACCGATGTCTGAAAAGGCCGTTGCAATAACCTTACCGCCGCGATCATGCCCGTCTTGGCCCATTTTAACCACCATCATTGACGGTTTCTTACCATATTTCTGTGCAAAATCAGCAACATCCGCTTGTATATCCTGAAACCCCTTATCGCCGGCATAAGCTGCGCCATAAACACCATCCAGCAATCTGACTTTGGCTTTATGGCGCCCGAAAGCGCGTTCCATTGCGTCAGAAATTTCACCCACTGTGGCACGCGCACGGGCTGCATTAACAGCCAAATCCAATAGGTTTCCATTATTGCGCGCCCCGTCTTCAAGCGCATCCAGGGCTACTTCACATGCATTTGCATCACGAGACTTACGAATATCTTTCAACCGCATGATCTGCGCATCACGCACGGCAGTATTATCAATCATGCGTACGTCAATTTCGGTTTCTTCATCGGATCTGAATTTATTCACCCCGACAATAATGTCCTCACCGCGATCAACCCGGGCTTGTTTTGCAGCTGCCGCTTTTTCGATTTCCAGCTTTGGCATGCCCTCTTCCACAGCTTTGGTCATACCGCCCAAAGTATCAACCTGCCCGATCAACTCCCAAGCCTTATCCGCTAAATCCTTAGTCAGACTTTCGACATAGTAACTGCCGGCCAATGGATCGACCACATTGGTTACACCGGTTTCATTTTGCAAAATCAGCTGTGTATTGCGTGACAAACGCGCGGCGGCATCAGACGGTAAAGCTATCGCTTCATCATAGCTGTTCGTGTGCAATGATTGTGTCCCGCCAAGAACCGCCGACATTGCCTCATAGGCTGTGCGGATCGCGTTATTATAGGGGTCTTGTTCTTGCAAGGACACACCACTTGTTTGGCAGTGGGTCCGCAGCATCAGCGATTTTTCATTTTTCGCACCGAACTCGGTCATAATACGGTGCCACAACAACCGTGCTGCCCGCAGCTTTGCCGCTTCCATGAAAAAATTCATGCCAATGGCAAAAAAGAACGACAGGCGCGGCGCAAATGCATCCACATCCATGCCGCGTGCAATGGCTGCTTTTACATATTCCTTGCCGTCCGCCAACGTAAACGCCAGTTCTTGGACCAACGTCGCCCCCGCTTCTTGCATATGATAGCCACTGATAGAGATCGAATTGAATTTCGGCATCTCACGGCTGGTATAATCTATAATATCCGAGACTATCCGCATCGATGGTTCAGGTGGATAGATATATGTGTTGCGCACCATGAACTCTTTCAAAACGTCATTCTGAATAGTACCTGACAGTTTTGCGCGTTCCACACCCTGCTCTTCGCCAGCCACAATAAAGCTGGCCAACACCGGGATTACCGCGCCGTTCATTGTCATAGAAACGCTGACTTTATCCAATGGAATACTGTCGAACAGGATTTTCATGTCCTCAACGCTGTCAATCGCAACACCCGCTTTACCCACATCACCAACAACGCGCTCATGGTCACTGTCATACCCACGGTGCGTGGCCAGATCGAAGGCAACCGAAACGCCCTGTTGCCCACCTTCCAGACCTTTGCGGTAAAACGCATTGCTTTCTTCAGCCGTTGAAAACCCGGCATATTGCCGGATGGTCCAAGGGCGTCCGGCATACATCGTGGCCTTTGGACCGCGTACGAAAGGGGCAAAACCGGGCAATGTGTCCAGATGATCAAAACCTTCCAGATCATCAGACGTATAAAGCGGCTGCACTTCAATGCCTTCCGGCGTTTGCCAGTTCAGATCACTAAGTGCACGGCCACGCAGTTCTTTTTCCGCCAATTTTTCCCAGTCTACACGATCAGACATTATTCAAACTCCATAATAACAGCATCAACGGCCTGGCTATCACCAACTTCAGCGTTGATTTTGGACACAACACCGCTCTTTTCAGCCCGTAGTACATTCTCCATTTTCATCGCTTCAACCGTACAAAGTGCTTGGCCTTCCTGCACTTCGTCACCCACAGCTACATTCATGTTCACAATTAAACCCGGCATCGGGCACAGCAACATTTTCGATGTGTCAGCTGGTTGTTTTTCCAACATATATTCGGCTAATTCCGCACGGCGCGGCGTGTGAATGACTACGTTTAAATCAGATCCGCGATACCGAACCTGATAACCCGCACTGATCGGGGCCACTTTCAAAACCAGTGACGTGCCATCTATCATAAATTTCGCCAATTGCTGTCCGGGAACCCAATCACTGGTTACACGGTGTTTCGAGCCATCCGAAAATGTAATCGTAGAGCCGTTGTGATCCGCATCAATGGACACGTCAAACCGCGTCTTTTGAACCTTAACAACCCAGTTTTCACCAACTTTTCGTTCATGATTATCAATGCGCCCGGATACGCGTGCAAGACGGATCTCGGCCACACGGTACATCGCAGCACATGCGGCAGATATACGCTTCAACGTCGCTTCACCCTGCTCAACCCCTTTGAAGCCATCAGGATATTCTTCCTCAATAAAGGCGGTTGTGATATTTCCACTGGCAAAACGCGGATGGTCCATAACTGCAGATAAAAACGGCAAATTGTGCCCAATACCTTCTACTTCGAAACCGTCCAATGCCTCGCGCATCACATCTATTGCCAATGCGCGATCAGGTGCCCATGAACATAGTTTTGCGATCATCGGATCATAAAACATCGAGATTTCGCCACCCTCATAGACACCTGTATCATTGCGCACGGCCATCTCTTCAGTTGCGACTTCCGCAGGCGGTCGATAACGCGATAATCGGCCAATCGAGGGCAGAAAATTACGATATGGATCTTCGGCATAAAGCCGGCTTTCCATCGCCCAGCCATTAATGCCAATATCTTTTTGCTTAAAAGACAATTTTTCACCATAAGCCACACGGATCATCTGTTCCACCAGATCGACGCCGGTGATCAACTCGGTCACAGGGTGTTCCACCTGCAAGCGTGTATTCATTTCGAGGAAAAAGAAATTCCTGTCGCCATCGACAATGAATTCCACTGTGCCGGCACTGCAATAATCCACCGCTTGCGCCAAAGCGCAGGACTGTTCACCCATCGCCTTGCGTGTTTCTGCATCCAGAAACGGGGATGGTGCTTCTTCGATTACTTTTTGGTTGCGC
>JAJFHY010000108.1 GCA_021775375.1 Amylibacter sp.
TGGTGGTGATGTGCGCAGTCTGGAGCTATCCAGTCTCGGGCATTTTTCCCTGTTAAACAGGGAAACAACAGGGAAATACTGCAATTTAAGAGAGAATTAAGGGTTTTCGCTCGTAATGCAGTTGTAATTACAGTGCCTTACGGGTGATTTCCCTAAAAAATTAACAGGGAATTTATTATCAAGAGCAGGGAACATTAGGTGGCTATCAGGCAATTTTGTTTTTCGGTATCATTAAGTATGGCCCATGAGAAAGACACACCAGTTATTATACCCGAAGCAACCTTGATTGGCTGTGCAACTCCGGAATTTGCCTGGGTAGAAGAGCTACCAGCCCTTCCTGATGAGACAATTGCAGAGATACGTAGCCTTCATGCGAAAAGTCTGAAGACCGCTGAGCTTGACCGTTTGATCCTGAACTTGCAACGCGGCTTTGCAACGGCGGTTGAGATGGCGCAGGAATGTTGCAAGCTAAAACATGAAGCCGAAAAGCTGGCGAATGTGAAAGGACAACCAAACCGACCTCCGGTAAAGATTGGCGTTCATTTACGTAACAGATTGCGGGAGCATATTGATGTTCTGGAACAAACCCAGGCGGGAACGCTGCGTGATGAACTCGAAGATGTTCGCGAGGCGATCCAATGCAATCCTCCGCTTGATCTGCTCGTCAACTTGGAGCTCGAGGTGCGTATGGGGGCTGAAGTCGTAGATCCATTGGAAAACGCACCGGAAAAAACAGCTGATTATCTTCTTGAAACCCTTAAGTATCTGGAACGATCAATTGATGGTGGCGTCAAGCGCGGCCATGATGAGGTCCCATTAAATCAACTGGCAAGCTGTTTCGTCACTTCCTTTAAGGCTGCAACCGGTCGATTGCCTAAGCGAGTCTACGATAACTACAGTGAAAAAGAATCTGGGCCAGGGCTGGAAACCTGCCGCCTTATGGCACGTGAATTGCATGTCCAGTTACCTGAAAATTGCAGACCCGAAAAGCCAGCGGATATGGCCAAACCCTATCGTCGTGTTATCAATGAAATGTTCCAAATACTGCAACCATAAACTTGAGCTCCGGTTTTGAGCAATCGGTCCATTATCTATCCACCCACGTAAATGCTCTTATTTGACCTGTCCTTATATGAAGGAGGCAGGCACATGAAAAACCTAAATATCAGCTATATTGCAACAACGGATCTCGTTGCGAATTGCCGCAATGCCAGAACGCATGATAAAAGGCAAATTCGCCAAATCGTTGAAAGCATCCGGGCGTTTGGCTTTACCAACCCGCTGCTAATCGATGAGGGCAATATCCTGATTGCCGGTCATGGGCGTCTTGCGGCCGCCAGACAGCTTGAGATGACGCAACTCCCGGTTATTCGGGTTGAACATCTGTCGGAGACCCAGAAACGCGGGCTGATGCTGGCAGATAACAAGATTGCCATGAATGCGGGATGGGATCAGAACTTGCTTGCTACGGAGCTTGCAGATCTGAGCTCAATGGCTCTCGATTTTAATGTAGACCTTACAGGGTTCGAGGTTGGTGAAATCGATGTAATCCTTGGGGCAAGTGATCAGGCCCAAACCGAAGAACCGGAACAGGTAGCACTGCTGGAATTAGGACAACCGATTGTAACACAAGCAGGTGATCTCTGGCAATTGGGCCCACATCGGGTTTTATGTGGTGACGCGCGGCTTGAAGCCAACATGTCCCTTTTGATGGGCAGTGATAAAGCCAATGCGGGTTTTACTGATCCGCCCTACAACGTACAGATTAATGGCCATGTCAGTGGCAAAGGCCGCATCCGGCATCGTGAATTTTCCATGGCTTCCGGTGAATTTTCTGTAGAGGCATTTACCGCATTCCTTAAAACAACTCTCGGTCTTGCCGGTCAATACAGCGCGGAGAATGCGGTCTGGTTTTGCTGTATGGACTGGCGGCATATGGGTGAAATGCTGGATGCGGGGCAAGTAGCATTCGGCAGCTTTCTCAATCTCTGCGTTTGGGCCAAAACCAACGGCGGGATGGGATCGCTTTACCGGTCGCAACACGAGCTGGTATTTGTGTTCCGCAAAGGCAAAGCCGGTCACCGCAACAATGTCCAGCTTGGGCGTTACGGACGCAACCGTACCAATGTCTGGACATATGCCGGGGTCAATACATTCAGGGCAGGCAGAATGGAGGAGTTGCAGGCCCACCCGACTGCGAAGCCGGTTCAAATGGTAAAGGATGCGCTTCTGGATGTCACAAGGCGGGGTGATATTGTCCTTGATCCGTTTTTAGGCGCAGGCGCCACGCTTATAGCGGCCGAACTGTCGGGTCGTTGTCTCAGGGGGCTTGAGATTGATCCGGCTTACGTTGACGTCACACTGCGGCGATGGTGCGCGGAAACCGGTGAAGACCCTGTTCGTGTCCCGGACGGTGCAAAGTTTAGCGCACTTGAGGAGAAACTGTCAGAAGGCCCGGGTCAATGAGCGATAAGGATAAAAATATTGGTTATGGTAAACCGCCAAAGAACTCACGTTTTGTAAAAGGCAGATCAGGCAATCCAAAAGGACGTCCCAAAGGATCGAAGGATTTTTCCAGTGATCTACGCGATGTGCTGGATGCAAAGGTCGCGGTCACCGAGAACGGGGCTATGCGTAAAGTGACCAGCCAGAAGGCGACACTTATGCGCCTTCGCGAGCAGGCACTTAAAGGTGATGCCAGAGCAATGAAGCAACTGCTTGATCTGGCAAAGGAACAGGCAGTTGAAGAGTGGTCACGTAAGGCCGAGCGTGGCCTGACGGCGCCCGAGGGTGATATTCTGGAGCGCTTTGTGGAAGAACAGCAAAAAATCATGACCGTTGATAGCCCTAAGAAGCAGGATACCGAGGGAGATCTTGATGAATAGTAATCTTGATCCGTCGCAGGTCTTTCGCGCTCTCATGCGCAAGGATCTTTCGAGCTTTATCCAGCGGGCCTTCACCACAGTGGCCCCGGGTGCCAGTTACCAGCATAACTGGCATATCGATGCGATTGCGCATCATCTTGAACTGGTTGCTGCGTGTGAGATAAAGCGTCTGATCATCACAATGCCGCCACGCTCGCTCAAGTCAATTGCAGCTTCAGTTGCGTTTCCGGCGTGGCTGCTCGGGCAGGACCCAAGCCGGCAGATTGTAGCAGTGTCTTACGCTGATGGTTTGTCTGACAAGCTGGCATTGGACAGTATGAAGGTCATGGACACGTCTTGGTACCGTAATGTCTTTCCGATGACCCGCATTGCCAGGGGTCGCATGAAACGGGCGGATTTTGAAACCAGCCGTGGTGGCGGGCGGTTCTCGACCACGGTTGCAGGCACCCTTACAGGTCGTGGTGGCGATATTATTTTGATTGATGATCCACACAAGCCCGAAGAAGCAACATCTGAGGTGCGGCGCATGGCCGTACTTGAGTGGTTCAAATCAACCCTGCTCAGCCGCCTGAATGACCCCGCGAACTCGACAATCGTGTTAATCCAGCAAAGGGTGCATGAGGCGGATCTTGCCGGAACACTACTGGAGCAGGGAGGTTGGGTTCACCTTGATCTGCCTGCCATTGCAGATGAACCAACGGTTATCGATCTTGGCTGGCGGGGGCAGGTGCAAAGGCAACCCGGGCATTTGCTTCATCCTGACCGCTTGCCAAAAGCCATTCTGGACCAACGTCGCGAAGAGCTTGGGTCATATATCTTTGCAGCGCAATACCAGCAAAGACCGGCGCCGCTTGGTGGAGGTTTGATTAAATGGAGCTGGTTCAAGACTTTTACTTCTGCACCATTGCAGACACCCGGCGACCGAATTGTTCAGAGCTGGGATACAGCATCGAAAGCCACAGAGGCAAACGACTGGTCGGTTTGCTCGACTTGGCTGGTACAGGGCCGCTCAGCCTGGTTGCTTGATATCTATCGCGCTAAACTTGAGTTCCCTGCATTGCGCCGCAGGATATACAGCAACGCTGCAGACTGGCAAGCAGGGTTGATCCTGATTGAGGACGCCGGTTCCGGCATTCAGCTGATACAGGACCTGAAGGCTGAAAGCGGTCTTTGCATCCGCGGCATTCAGCCGAAAGATGATAAAGCGACACGGCTATTATCAGTATCGCATCTGATTGAAGGCGGGCGTATAGCAGTCCCGCAAGACGCCTCTTGGCTGGCGGAATTCCAGCGCGAAGTGAGCCTCTTTCCAAATGGCAAGCACGATGATCAGGTCGATAGCCTGTCACAATTCCTGCGTTGGTTCGCGCGACCCAGCGTGATGCCAAATATCAGGTTTCTGTGAGGAAACCTGTGTGCTACGATATGCAGGCGAATTGGTTAAAAGAGTTGAAACGCTTGCAGATGGGAAACAAGAAAACGAATTGAGCTCTCTGCTAGATTAAGCGTTCAAGTGTTCCAGTTTGCCAAACGATGGGGAATTTACAAATGAAGTGGGTGATTTTAAACTGCAGGCTGATGTAGATGTAAACTTGTCATTTAATTTATGGATGATGCGTGGTGACCAAGAGCTAAGGTCTGTCATTTAGTTCATACAGCAAATATCTACTTTGGGCTCCAATCTGACGACTATCGGCTTCCCAAGTCAAACGCCCCAATTTCTTATTCGCCCACTCTGTGGCGTTTTCTCGTATTTTTTGAGCTGCCCAGTCAAGAGGCGAAACCGGTTATCAGTCACACTGGCGCCAGCACCATAGGCTGGGCCTGAGTTAACTTGACGGTGTTGTCAAACAAGCTTGAACATGCCCTAAAAGAGATATCAAGTGCAACTACATGCCACAGATAAATTGAACAGCCATGTCAGAAGAACTTGATGGATTTTTCGGCCCAGCCTAAATTTTGATAATTAAAAAACAAAATCCCTTCAGATATTTCAAAACCTCATCTCAAATTATACGTTTGACAGTTATGTACTATGTTAGATAACCACTGAGCTTTCGTCGGGTTGAAGACACTCTGCATGAGCGCGGTATCGATATTTGCCACGAAACAATTCGATATTGGGAGGCAAGATTAGTGCAAATTTTGCTAAGGTAATTCGCAAAAAAAGTAGGGTAATGATCAAACTGGCACTGGCATCGCGTGAATGTGATTAGATTGAAAACGCCTTAATAGATTTTAAAATAGGTCAAAAATTTCGCCTACTCCTTGCTGTAGATCAATGCGGCAAGCCGATCCTTAGAT
>JAJFHY010000109.1 GCA_021775375.1 Amylibacter sp.
AACATAAGTGCAAAGCCGGGTGACGCGACAGATATACTGGGATTTCAGCGGGCTGCTATTTTGGTTGAAGATGGCCAAAAGGATGCGGCATTAGCGTTGTTGAATGCGATTGCCAATGACGAGTCAGCAAAACAGGTTTACCGTGATATGGCGCGTTTCAAAGCGGTGGTAATAAGCGGAAATGATATGGACCAGAACGAACGCATGGCAGCGCTGGAAATTCTTGCCACACCGGGTAATGCGTTTCGTCCGTTGGCACTTGAACAAATCGCGGTTGCCAAGCTGGATGCAGGTGATGAAAGCGGTGCTGTTGAACAATTGACACAACTTTTGAACGAGCCTGATATTTCCGCTGACCTGCGCCGGCGTTCGGCCCAGTTATTGGTTTCATTGGGTGGTGAAATACCCGCAGTATCACAGTTGCTTTCTGGCAGTGAAACTGCACAATAGGCGAAAATAACCGGGCAATAAGAGAGTTCTGCATTATGGCGATTACAGGGGTTCACAAAAAGACGCTGGTTTTTATAATCGCTATTGGCCTTGCGGTGAGTGCCTGCGCCAAAAAAGAAGAATTATTGACAGGTGAGCGGCTGGAAATACGCCCCGTAAGTGTTGAAGAGGGTGCTGTGCCTGCTGGTCCGAAGAACGTGACCAATGTATCTGCACCCGCTGCTAAAAATTATGCACAATGGACACATAAAAATGGTGATACCACGCATGGTATATCGCATCCGGCCTTAGGATCACCTCTGACACGGGTCTGGGCGCAGAATATGGGTACAGGAAACGGCAAAAAAGAACGCCTGACTTCTGACCCTATTATTGCAGGCGGTCGCATATATACGCTGGATGCAAAAGCCGGTGCGCGGGCTTTCACCATGACCGGTGCGCCGGTTTGGACGGTTAATCTTGAGCCAGCATGGGATAAAGGCGGGGACGTTTCAGGTGGCGGGCTGGCAATTGGCGATGGCGTTTTGGTTGCGACCACCGGTTACGGTGAGGTTATAGTGCTTGATCCTGCAACCGGCGGTATAAAATGGCGCCACAAAACAAATGCATCTATTACTGCAGCACCGGTTGTCATTGATGGTGCCGCCATCGCTGTGACATTGGGTAACAAAGCTGTTGCTTTGGAACTGACAAATGGGCGCATTCGCTGGCAAATCCAAAGTGGCGGGTCGTCTACCGGCCTGTCAGGTGCAGGAGCACCGGCCGCCGTGGCTGATTTTGCGGCAATTCCATTTGCTTCAGGTGAATTGGTCGGCGTGAACATTAAATCAGGCGCACGGGTTTGGAGTGCGGCTGTCACCGGAGGTCACAAAGGTCTTGCCCGTAATATTGTAGGGGCAATCTCGGGCGATCCTGTGATCGAAGGTAATACAATATATGCTGCAAACCAACTTGGCCGCTTAGTTTCGATTAACAAAGAAACTGGTGAACGCAATTGGACTGTGAACGATGGCACGTATAGCCCTGTGTGGGTCACTGGCAGATCTATCTTTATTGTCACAGATGAATTCAAGCTTAAACGACTAGATGCTTCACAGGGTTCTGAAATATGGTCCGTGAGCTTGCCCGGTTATCTAAAAGAAGGCAAAAAACAGCGCGAAGCACGCGTGTATTATGGCCCGATTTTGGCCGGCAACCGTTTGATCGTCGCAGGTAGCGATGGCGAGATTCGCAGTTTCAACCCAAGTACGGGTGCAGCGCTTGGCACGGTTAAAATAGCGGGCGGTGCAGCCTCACAGCCAGCTATTGTGAACGGTGTGATGTATATTCTGTCCGGAAATGGTCAAATCCAAGCTTTCAAATAGTGTAATTGCCCTGTATGGGGTGGCTTTCAGAGATGAAAGACTGGACCCATGAGCTTCACACTCGCCATTGTTGGCCGCCCGAATGTGGGCAAATCCACCCTGTTTAACCGTATGGTTGGCAGACGTCTTGCGTTGGTCGATGATCAACCGGGTGTTACACGCGATTTGCGCGAAGGCGATGCACGCATTGCCGATGTGCGCTTTACAGTGATTGATACAGCCGGTCTGGAAGAGGCCACTGACGAAAGCCTGCAGGGCCGTATGCGTGCGTTAACTGAACGCGCCGTTGATATGGCGGATGTATGCCTGTTTATGATTGATGCACGTGACGGGGTTTTGCCTGCCGATCGGGTTTTTGCTGAAATCCTGCGCAAGAAATCAGCGCGGGTGATATTGGCCGCGAATAAGGCTGAAGGTAAAGCTGGTGAAGAAGGCTATTACGAAGCTTTTTCGCTGGGCTTGGGCGAACCAGTACAACTGTCTGCCGAACATGGCGAAGGCATGGACGAGTTGGCGCATATGCTGCGACCGATTGCGAAAGAATTTAAAGATCGCGAGATCGAAGCGGAAACCAGCGTTGATATTGACGAAGAAGGTGGCGGGGCCGAACGGGTTATTTCCGCTGAAAAACCTTTGCAGATTGCGGTCGTCGGGCGCCCCAATGCGGGTAAATCCACGCTGATCAACCAAATACTAAAGGATGAGCGTCTGTTGACGGGGCCGGAAGCGGGAATTACCCGTGATGCGATCTCGGTTAATTTCAACTGGGAAGATACGCCCATTCGGATTTGGGATACGGCAGGTATTCGCAAAAAGGCCAAAGTACAGGAAAAACTGGAAAAGCTGTCTGTATCGGACGGCCTGCGTGCGGTGAAGTTTTCGGAAGTTGTTGTGGTTCTGCTGGACGCGGAAATTCCGTTTGAACAACAGGATTTACGGATTGCCGATCTGGCTGAACGCGAAGGTCGCGCTGTTGTCGTGGCCGTGAATAAATGGGACATCGAGAACGAGAAGCAGGAAAAGCTGAAAGACATCCGCGAAAAATTCACGCGGCTATTGCCACAGTTGCGCGGTGCCCCTTTGGTGACGGTATCTGCAAAAACAGGCAGGGGTCTGGACCGGCTGCATAAAGCGATTATAAGTGCACATACGGTGTGGAACAGTCGTGTCAGCACTTCGAAACTGAACCGTTGGCTGGAAAGTATGCTGGAAATGCACCCGCCACCCGCGCCGGGGGGGCGTCGTATCCGTATCCGCTATATGACCCAAGTGAAGACCCGTCCACCTACCTTTGTGGCGATGTGTTCGCACCCCGATTTGCTACCCACCAGCTATGAGCGTTATCTGGTGAACGGGCTGCGCGAAAGTTTCGATATGCCGGGGACGCCAATTCGTCTGTTTATTCGCTCACAATCGGATAAAAACCCGTACCGCGACAAGAAAGAAAAGAAAGTGACCAAACTGAACAAGCATCAGGAAGGCCGCTATCGCAAGGACTTGAAGAAACCTGTTCTGAATAAGAAAGACAGTTGACCCTTATTGAGGGCCTAAAATTTTTATAAAATGCTGTGCACTTTAAATAACATTTGCATACTGACGCGGTAAAAGTTTTAGGCCCAATTAATAATAATACCCGATACTCGTCTTATGATCGATCAATCGGGGGGCGCATGTTTAAGGTGATATGTTTAATCAGTAGCGTCCTTCTGTTGATGTGTTCTGCCCCAAATCAATCTGTGCAACAACAAACAGATTATCTGAACATAGATCAAAACGAAGGCGATGCATTGGAATTGGGGCATCCTTAACAGAAATTATATGGTTGAATTTAATTATGACTGCCCTACCTTGGATCAATCCTTGGGGGATGAATATGACACAAGTAACACTCGCCTCGGTGCAGTCAGAAATCGGCAAACGCATCGGTAAAAAATTCGGTTACAAAAATAAGAACCTGCCGTGGTTAGTTGAAAAACTGCGCGGAAAACTGCCTTCGGGTATTGAACAGGATGTAAATTATCTGTTCGAAGCCGAAAAACGTATAAAGCACCCAAAGCGGCGTGGTCAGGTTGATATGCACAGGGTTGAAGCAATACGCAGGTCTTGTCTGGCAAAATTGGATAGCGTTGATCTAGAGCGTGACCGTAGCCGCGCCCGTGCAATGCTATTGGCAGAGTTTGCCGCACGTTTATTGTTGTTTGTAGCTGCTCTAATTGGGGCGCTGTACTGGTTTGATGTGATCTAAGGACATATCCTAATGCGCGGCTTTGATGAACGTCCCGTTCTGCAATTCCTGAACCGCCTGCTTTAATTCAGCCCGCGTATTCATCACAATGGGGCCGTGCCATGCCACGGGTTCCTCTATCGGTTTGCCCGAGATCAAAAGAAAACGCACGCCTTTTTCGCCAGCTTGCACTGTGACATTGTCGCCTGTATCGAAATTCACCAATGTGCGATTACCGGACAAATCACGGATATTCACTTCTGTGCCTGCAACCTCTTTTTCAGTTAGAATGCCGCGCGGGGTGGATGCGTAATCAAATGCCCCGGCACCTTCAAAAACATAGGCGAAGGCTTTGCGGTAAGTGTCTACAGGGAATGTCTTTTTTAGACCGGGCGGTACATAAATATCCAGATATTGCGGGTCAGCTGCGATCCCGTCGACAGGGCTAAATTTGCCCCAAAATGACCCGATAATGACTTTCACGCGGGTGCCGTCATCATCAATTATCTCAGGGATATCATGCCCTGCGATATCTTGGTAACGCGGGTTGGTCATTTTCAGACCGCTCGGCAAATTGGCCCAAAGCTGGAAGCCGTGCATTTGCCCCTGTGTATTTCCTTTGGGCATTTCACGGTGCATGATGCCTGACCCTGCTGTCATCCACTGAATGTCACCTGCACCCAGACTGCCAGTATTGCCCAGACTGTCACCGTGGTCGACCGAACCCTCCAACACGTAAGTTATGGTTTCAATGCCCCTGTGCGGATGCCACGGGAAGCCTTTTTGAAAAGCGGCGGGGTCGTCATTGCGAAAGTCGTCGAACAACAGGAACGGATCCAGCTCTGTGGGGTTGGAAAAGCCGAAAGCGCGGTAAAGTTCAACCCCTGCACCTTCTATTGTAGGTTGGCCAAGGGATGTTGATTTAACGGGGCGTACAGACATAGAAATGATCTCCTTTAGCTTAGAATATGCTGGCTATGATGGTAACAAAAGATATCTTCATGCAACGCAGTGTTGCTAAATTTCGAAATGGTTTATTTGCGGCGGGGAAATGTCGGGAATTGGCGGTCAAACAGATGTGAATTCCGCTCAGTTGGCATGAAACTTGTCTGGGAGATTACAATGAAAATCGGGTTTATTGGTTTGGGAAATGTCGGCGGTAAACTGTCGGGCAGTTTATTGCGCAACGGGATTGATTTAACGGTGCATGATCTGAATGCTGATCTGGTCGATAAAATGGTGGGCTTGGGTGCGCATAAGGGCGAAAGCCCCGCACAAATGATGCGCGATTGCGATGCCGTCATCACTTGTCTGCCGTCACCTGCAGCCTCTGCGGCTGTGATGGAAGATACGGGCGGGTTGTTGGAAACCATGGGGCCGGGCAAGATTTGGATGGAAATGTCCACAACGGACGAAGCTGAAGTGAAACGTCTGGGCGCTAAAGTGATCGCCAAGGGCGGTGCTGCGGTTGATTGTCCCGTGTCGGGTGGCTGCCACCGCGCCGACACCGGCAATATCTCAATTTTTGCGGGATGTGACCGCGCAATATTTGAGCGTATCTTGCCACTTCTCACCAAAATGGGGCGTCGCGTGCTGCATACAGGTGAATTGGGATCCGCCAGTGTTTTGAAGGTGTTAACGAACTATCTTGCCACGGCAAATCTGATCACCTGTTCCGAGGCTTTGGTGGTGGCAAAAGCCGCCGGCATGGATCTTAATACCGCCTATGAGGCGATGAAAATCAGTTCCGGCAATTCTTTTGTGCATGAGACCGAAAGCCAGGTTATTCTGAACGGTTCACGCGATATCAGTTTCACGATGGACCTTGTTCTAAAGGACATCGGTTTGTTTCAGGATGTAGCTGACAGGGCGAATGTGCCGCTGGAAATGAACCCGCTGATGATCGAGATTTTCAAAGACGGGATTGCAAGATTTGGCCCGCGTGAGCTGTCGCCAAATATCATCAAACGGCTGGAAGAGACAACGGGTCTGGATGTGCGCGCCCCCGGGTTCCCATCCGAAATGACCGACGATGAACCGGAAGAGCCGGGCTATGAAGTGATCCCAACGGGTCGGGAGTAGTAATAGATAATTAAATTTAATCATGGCTTGCGTTTGATTTACGGACAAGGTTACCTGTGGGTTCACCACCGGAAATGGGTCTGTACGTAAATGTCTGATGTGATTGTCAAAATTCAACCAAGCCTAGGTCGCAGACTGTTTGGTGTCGTTATCTTAGGTTTATCAGCCCTTGTTATGTTGAACTTTATCTTTGCAGATATAACGCAATCGGCGATGCTAAAGGTCATCTTGTTTGTGATGAGCGTGATATTTCTATGGCAGGCACAAGCCAATTTACGTTTTGCCAATGCGGCCCTGATTTTAAAACGTGAAGGGTTGTTTGATGATCAAGGTGAGCAAATTTGCAGCCTGTCCAATATTGCAAAAGTGGATCGCGGTTGGTTTACTTTCAAGCCATCAAACGGATTTCTGCTACGGTTACATGATTCTGAGGGTTTGAAATGGTCGCCCGGGCTTTATTGGCGTATTGGTAAGAATTTGGGCGTCGGCGGTGCTGTCAGCCCGTCACAATCCAAAGAAATGTCAGATAAGATATTGCTTTTAAAGCAAGAAATAGAGCACGATGTTGAGTTGATTTAAACTTTAGTTCAAATAATGTCCTATTTTAACTGTTTTCAACATCGGTTTATCCATATCTCGGGAATTGTTTCCAAATAGGGTGCTAAAATTATGGCATTTTTGCCTTATTTTCGCATCGTTATTTTTATGTATTTGTACATAATATAATAATAACAGTATATTACTGTACACTCTTCGCGTGTTATGCATGATTTCAATTTAGGCATTATTGACAAAATTCGCCCGCAAATTATACGATTAATGCCCTGATACTGCCTAAATTAAACCATCCCACAAGAGCATATTCCTATGGTTACGAATCCGTAATATGTAGTGAAAGTGGAAAAATGGTACAGTATCTAGTAAGACTTATTGCAGACTTTAAACGCGACGAACGGGGGGCTTTTTCAGTATTCCTTGTTGGTATGTTCACAACCTTGATCCTTGTCGGTGGTGCAGCCGTTGACATGGTGCGTTTTGAAGCCGTGCGAAGCAGTATACAATTCAACCTTGATCGCGCGGTTCTTGCCGCGGCCTCCATGCGCCAGGTCCA
>JAJFHY010000110.1 GCA_021775375.1 Amylibacter sp.
CATTGTGCAAGCGATACTGGATGGGCGCCAACCTATCGGGCTAACCAGTGAATGGATCTTGCGCCGTAAACTGCCCAACGATTGGCAGGATCAAAGAGCGCTAATCGCAACTCTTTAAACTCACACCTCAAAACGATAAAACCAAAACGGATGGTGGAATTGGCCAGTGGAGACTTTTGGCATTCCGGGGGCTATATGGGGCTCTGTAAAGCGTCTCCATTCGCAAGCCGTATCTCTAACGCGCTGATAACACGCAGTTAAACCGCGCTAAACTTACACTGTGTGAAAATGATGGACTGTTTGGCTGGGACGGTAGGACTCGAACCTACAATCTGCGCTACCAAAAAGCGATGCCCTACCATTAGGCCACGTCCCAAACTCGGAGTTATTTACGCCGAGAAGATTAGGTTCGCAAGTCAAAAATCGCACCAATGCATTGCTTGTGCTAAATTCGCTTTCGCACTAAGCGGGGGGCATGAAACACTATGATGTATTGATTATCGGTGCTGGTGCCGCGGGAATGATGTGTGCGATCGAAGCAGGTCGACGTGGGCGTTCCGTGCTTTTGGTCGATCACGCGAAATCTGTTGGCGAAAAGATTCGCATATCAGGCGGCGGTCGTTGCAATTTCACCAATCTACATATTGCGCGTGAAAAATTTCTGTCGCAAAACCCGCGCTTTGCCCTGTCGGCATTGTCACGCTACACTCAATGGGACTTCATTCACATGGTTAGCGAAGCGGGCATTGCGTATCATGAAAAAACACTGGGCCAGCTTTTTTGCGATGGGAAAGCATCGCAGATCATTGATATGCTACTGGGGCATCTGGACAACGCGGATGTTGATGTGGCCCTTGAAACCGAATTCCTGGACATCAAGAAAACAGATGTTTTCGAGGTGCAGTTAACAGGTGGTCAAGTCAGTTGCAGCTCTTTTGTGGTGGCATGTGGCGGTAAGTCCATTCCTAAAATGGGGGCGACGGGGTTGGGATATGAAATCGCTAAGTTCTTTGATGTAGCGTTGATAGAGCCGCGCCCCGCTTTGGTTCCCTTAACGTTTGCCGAGCAGGATCTGGCACCGATTGCCGCCATGTCGGGTACCTCTGTGTTTGCTTCTGTCACCCACAAAAAAACCAGTTTTGACGAAGGCTTGTTGTTTACTCATCGTGGTCTTTCCGGTCCGTCAATTCTGCAGATATCATCGTATTGGCGCGAGGGTGACAGCCTGTCTGTCGATCTGGCGGTTGGGCAGCCGATTTTACAGCCTTTGCAGAAAAAGCGCGCTGAATATGGGCGTATTGCGGTGCAGACGGCTTTGGCGGAACATCTTCCGAAAGCGTTGGCGAGTTTTATTGTTTCAAATGCGGGGCTTCAGGGTAACCTTGCGGACCAATCCGACAAGGGTTTGCAGGTGTTGGATGAAGCGGTTCATAACTGGCAGATCAAGCCGGTGGGATCAGAAGGTTATCGCACCGCAGAGGTCACGCTGGGTGGGGTTGATACGGATGAATTGGACGCCAAGACTATGGAAATAAAATCCGTTCCAGGCCTTTATTTTATCGGAGAGGTGGTTGATGTCACAGGTTGGCTGGGCGGTTATAATTTCCAATGGGCATGGTCATCAGGTTGGGTTGCGGGGCAGGTGGTATAGAGGGTGAAAGTCCAGATGTCCCAGTTGGGACACTACCTTAACATATTGAAATCAAATATAAATAAACTTTTAGGTATGCCCCTTCACACCCGAATTGCACCAGCCTGTGCCTTGAGTGACATCTGATCGAAGACCTCTTTTGGTGTTCTAAAACCTAACACAGCTAAGGCAGTTAAATTAGTATATACGCCATATTCTTGACACAATCGTAACATATTAATGACATCTGTTCAGCAGTTTTTGAACACAAATGTAGTAAGTTTTAAAGAGTGTGAGAGTATATAATGTTTGAGAAGATACATAAATCAAAACGCAATCAAGGCCCTCAAATTGATTGGCCTGAGCATCTTAAATCTGTCAATGAAAAACAACTGTTTGAAGAGGTTCTTACGACCTTGAATGAATTGTGCATCGTCAGGTAAATACGAACTCAATCAACAATACTTCCATAACAGTGTTATTTCCATACCTGTTTGGATTGTTAAGTGTGCTAATCGCTCTGACCGCCGTAGGGCTGTAAACTTTGTATGGAGTAACTATTATGAATTATGTAAATCTACAAAAACTAACGATAACAGCAATAAGCATTACAATCGGAACTGTTGGATTCACCACGACAGCAAATGCTGAGTACAACCTATGCCAAATAGATACAGTGCCGGAATCTGTGATCAAAAGAACAATAAGGCATCCAGAATTTGGCAAAATTCTAGAACGTATGTTGGTATTATGCCCGGAAGCCGCGTTGAGCTTGACTGAAGCCGCAACTGCAGCAGTAGCGGGTAGCCCAGACGAAGAACCTGACTTCGGTGGCAGTGACAACGGTGGCAGCGGTGGCACTAGCTGAGACGGAAGCATGATGAGAGTAACGTGAACTAACCGTTTCTTTCATGAACTGGTTAAAAGAGAGTTGCCTATTCAACCCTTATTTTCTTGGCCTTGTTGATTGGCGTCGTTTCACTTTGAACCTGTGGGTTGATCCTTGATCAACCCTCCGGCAAGTACTGCATCCCATCTCCGCAGAGATTTAGGGTTTTGCATCTTCAGGAATGTGTACCCGGTGTTTCGCCAGGGAATGACCTTATCTTGCAGACTATCGAGAACAAAATCCCCCTGTTTGGTTCTAAGAACCAAGACGGCATGGCTGTTCCGATTGAGATCAAGAACTGTCGCAATCAAAAGAGTTTCAGACGCTACCCCCTTTTCGAGAAGTTTCTTTTTCTTAAGAAGCACAATATCTTCACAGTCACCGCCTAGTGAAGTAGGCAAGCTCCAATATTCTTGTCGGCCGTATTGTGCCTGATCTTCGATCTGGTCTGTCTGACGGTTGATCTGAGAGTTTACCGATTTTGCCAATTGTAAAGCGGAACGGCCACTGACCCCGCGATATCCGGTACTGGTACAGGCCCACCGGTATTTGTCGCAAAGGCTAGACGCACCCGGAGGGCTCGTGGTCGAACGCTTTGCAACCAGAAAAGTGCCGTTGTTGTTTGCGGCCATAACAGTTGAAGAGCCCAAAACAGTTATCAGGAATACCACCGAAACAAGGCTGTGAACAATTTTTATTTTTGACATTTTGCCAACCATCAAACATGCGCCTTTACCTGTAACGATTATCTTATCTGCAACCAGATGGGCGCAGGTTTCATACGTTATCTTCAGTAATTTTTTCCAGCATGTAATCCAATTTGACATTTGCGCGCTCTCGAAGCCATTTTATATTCATTACCAAAGCTATTCAGATAAACACTGTTTGAATAGCCCCTAATTAATCACGATGAAACAAAGGGTTTATCGTGAAGCCATGGAACCAAATGAGATAAAATTTGATGACCGCAGCTGATTATCAACGTTGTTGAATTATTAATGGGTAAGTGTAGATTAGTATATGGGACGAATTAAACTATCAAGCTTAGTATTATTGTGACACCAAGTTTTACACTTAAGGAACATAATATATGAAACAACAGGGCGGGTCGAAACAGCCAGCTGACTATGATCGGAAAACCGATACGCTCAAATTTGAAATATTTGTGCAAAGAGGGTTTTCTGAGCTGGAACTGGCGTCCGTTACGACAACTCTGCAAGCTGCCAATAAGATCAGGGCTGATCGGCTTTTTGAATGGCAGTTTGTATCGGATGAGCCGGGACTGGTGAAAGGCTCAAGCGGTGTGCTTGTACGTGCAGTCCCCTCAATCCTGGATCATGCGCTTGCAGACTGGATGATCGTGCTTGGCTCGGATAACCCCAAGACAAATACGTGGTTAAAGCGCGCCAGAACGATGCAGCGCCACGGGTTGCCTACAATACTGCTTTCCGGTGCGGCCACTGCTTATATTAAGGCAACAAAGATTACTGATGGCGCGATCACAACGCATTGGCGCGACGCGGCTTTTTTGCATGAAACCGGTTATTATCCAAGGCTTACATCCCGCTTTTCAGAAAAATCCGGGGGTATAATCACATCAGCCGGATTGGGCTCTACTTCTGAATTGCTGATCGGTATTATTGCAGAGTTCATGGCGCCACATGAAATTGCGGAGCTGGGTAGTTACCTGCTGATCCACACAATCCGCGGCAGCACAACCGAGCAACCAAAACACATAAGCGACAACACCAACTTGTTTGACCGTCGCATAAGCCTGGCGGTTAGCTTGATGGAAAACGCTATTGAGGAGCCACTATCCATTCAGGAACTAACCCGTAAAATTGGACTATCCGCACGTCAGTTGGAACGCTCATTCAATGTTGTTTTTGAAATGTCCCCGGGGCGATTTTATCGAAAGCTGCGCATTAAACATGCGCGTGTATTATTGGAGCAAACACAGATGTGTTTGGCTGATGTGGCCAGCGCAACAGGGTTTGCTTCTACGAGTACTTTGTCAAAAGCATTCCGTGATGTTTATAACGAGTCTCCAAACGAGATGCGTATGCGCAATAAAATTCAGCTTTTGGATTACTGTGTCGATAGTTCGTTAGTTTGACAAAAGCGATTTAATATAACCATATGCCTTTTTCGATTTCCCAATCTGAAAAAAACGCTCACGTCACCCCAAAGTTAAATCGTCTGATCATACTCACCAACAGATGGTTCCGTGCGCACGACCGCGTCGATATCTGCAAAAATCGTACGCATTTCGGCGTCGGATTCAGGGCTTTCGCAGACCACAACCAGATTGGGAGTGTTGGACGATGCCCGCACCAGCCCCCATGCGCCGTTGTCCAGAATGACGCGGGCACCGTTCACGGTGACGACTTGCGCAATGCTGCGTCCCGCTATTTTGCCGCCCTTTTCATGCATTTCAACAAGGCGTTCAACCAGCCGTTCCAACACATCGTATTTTTCCAGATCGGGGCAGAACGGTGACATGGTTGGTGTGGCGTAAGTGACGGGTAACGCGCGGCGCAGGTCGGCCATTGTCATGTCGGGATTGCGATCCATAAGTTTACACATCTCGACTGCTACACGCATGCCGCAGTCGTAGCCACGCCCGATGGGCTCTGCCAAAAAGTAATGTCCAGATTTTTCAAATCCCGCCAATGCGCCCAGTTCTTTTACCCGGCGTTTCATGTAGCTGTGACCGGTTTTCCAGTAATCCGCTTTTGCACCATGTTTCAGTAACTCCGGATCGCTTGCAAAAAGTCCGGTGGATTTAACGTCTGCCACGAAGGTCGAGTTCGGATATATTTTCGACAAATCACGCGCCATGATGACGCCGACCTTATCGGCAAAAATCTCTTCGCCTTCATTGTCGACCACACCGCAGCGATCACCATCGCCGTCAAACCCAAGCGCAAG
>JAJFHY010000012.1 GCA_021775375.1 Amylibacter sp.
AAAGCACCAGTGAAACACCCGATCCCATCCCGAACTCGGCCGTTAAGCACGGTTGCGCTGATGGTACTGCGTCTTAAGGCGTGGGAGAGTAAGTCATCGCCAAACCTAGTAAGACCTAAACATTGCTCTTTAACGATTGTATTGTCCCAACATTCTCGACTTTTGGGACGCATTTTGGCGCGGGGTAGAGCAGCCCGGTAGCTCATCAGGCTCATAACCTGAAGGTCGTAGGTTCAAATCCTACCCCCGCAACCAAAAAATATCACAATATATACAGATACTTACACGCCACCTTCGGGTGGTTTTTTGTGTTTTCATGTAACCATTTAAAGCCCCGCGGTCTTTATCAGGTATATGGGACAAAGCTACCGTTAGGTGCGTGTATGATTTTCGCATGACTGGTGACATTACGTTGTCAACAAATTGGGATTAGACTTGCTCGTGCTGCTGGAATGGGGTGTGGTTGGCACATGTTTGATCTTGGAATTGGAATGATGCTACTTCTCTTCGGAGCAGGGGTGGCAGCAGGTGCCCTAAATGCTGTGGCGGGCGGGGCAACGTTTTTCACATTTCCTGCACTCATGTTGTCCGGTCTTACTCCTCTTGTGGCCAATGCCACCAATTTTGTGGCGTTGGTTCCCAGTAATTTCGCTGCTCTTCCTGCCTTTCGGGCTGAACTGAATGCACTTGGGCGAGACCTGATTGCACCGCTCGCGACCGGAGCCACGGGGGGCCTTATCGGGGCGCTCGCGCTCGTGAACCTTGGAGGCGATATATTCGCGTCTGCGGTCCCCTATCTGATGGGGTTTGCGACCGTATTATTCGCAACTGCTCCTTACATTCGGCAAGCAGTTGAGCGGCGAAACAGAAGGCCCACAGAGTTGGGGGGAACCGTTCCGATGCTGCTGCTCTTTGTATTTTCAATCTACGGCGGCTACTTCGGTGCAGGTCTCGGCCAGATAATCTTGGCGACGCTTGTCTTAAGTGGCTACGATGATTTCCACATCACTAACGCACTGAAGAATAGTATTATTGCGGCGATCAGCCTGCTCTCTGTTGCGGTTTATGGTTTCAGCGGTGCGGTTTCGATACCCCACGCGATCATTATGATGCTGGGTGCCACAGTGGGCGGATATCTTGGTGGTTCATTATCAAAACGTGTTCCACAAAAGGCACTTAGAATTGGTGTGATTGTTTTCGGCTCTTTGCTAACAATTTACTATTTCGTATCGCATCCATAACAACATGGGCTGCACATTCGTATTGTTGCCTTCGAAGCATCGTAAAAAACAGTTTAAAAAGTGGCGAGGCGTTGGAAAACCCAGAAGGTAGCAAAACTACCTATGAGATATGGTGTAAAAGACCATATCCATGTTGGCTTCGGCAACTTCATGTACCGTGTAATTAACATTCCAATCGCGATAATTGAAAATACTATTACAATGAAAAACAATTGCCCGATTTCGACGCCTATATTGAAGAAAAGTAATGCAATCGGGATTGCAGTTTCCGGTAGACCGATTTGCGTTAATGCGCCGGCAAATCCAAATCCATGCAACAACCCAAAGGTAAATGCGACGAACCACGGAAATTTTTCCGTCAATCCCCGGTTGCCGCGACGACTGTGAATAATCTCGGTCGCGACAAATACTATACTCAGGGCAATGGCTGCCTCAATAGGTGGTCCGGGCATTTGAATGTAGCCTAACGTTGCGCCCGCAAGGGTCAGACTGTGGGCAATTGTAAATGCCGTAACCGTGACAATGAGGCGTCTTTTATCCTTAACCAATATTAACAGGGCAAGAACAAACGCCAGATGATCAATGCCACTTAAAATATGCTTGAAACCAAGTATCAGATAGGTTTGCACCACATCCAGATTGTTGGGTTGCGCGGGTACTGTAAAAAAACTGCTGCTTGAAGTCAGTCTGTGTGTTTCTCCTGCGCCATCAGCAAAATCGAAACGCACAAGTACATCGGTTTCTGTCTGTTCAAGCCCCTCAATGCGGATCAAACCGCCCTCAATGCCGCCTGAACACTTTGTCGTCCAGCGCGCAACATATGCGCTGTCTTCCCAAATCAGAGCTGTTGGGTTTCTTGTGTCACAGCTTTCGGGAAGGGATGCAGAAATATCCATCGGGCGTGTTTTGTTAGAAGGTACTTTCCAGATAACACCATATTGTTCTGCATTAAGTAAGCGAAGCTCCAGATAACCCGGTTCAAGTGCATGGCCAAAAGACAGCGAAGCAAATCCGGCCAATCCAAGTAATAGGGCCACTAATCCTGAAATGTGTTTCATGATGTTTTGCTTCACTGGACAGCTGTGGATTGGTAATCTTCGCGGCGGACATCAACGAGATATTTCTTGCGCCGCTTTTCATAATCACGATCGGCGATTTCTTGTCGTTTAAGTGCTTTCCAATCTCTGAGCACATCTTTGTGTACTTCTTGCAGTGGAGGTGTGGCGGCTGGAATCCGGCCTAGAATACGTACAAGATGGATGCCGTATGTGGATTTAACAGGGCCGGTCCAGACATTTGGTGCAAGTTCTGTAAGTTGTTGAAATAATCCTTTTCCGAATACACCAAACACGGCAGCCTCGGATGAATAACCAAGCTGGCTTGGCAGGTTTGTAGGCTTTCCCAACAAGAAAGTGTCAGTTTCAGGATTTGCGCTTAGTTCATCCAGCGCACGTGAAATAGTATTCGGATCCGGGTTTTCGCCCAGATAAACTTGCTCAAACGCCAACCGTAATTCGGTTTCATAGTCCTGTGCGTTCGCCGCATAAAATGTTTCCAGTTCACCTGTGGCAGGTTCCAAAGCATGTGCGGAGCTATCCATCAGGAATTCCATTTTCAACCGTAAGCGCCGCCGAACAATTGAATCGTTTCGATCCAAACCAAGTGCCACACCGTCTCGATAATAAACTTCCTCGCGGATGTCCTCATCGATCATCGCGCTGATCTCGTCTTCTGTGGGCTCTCGTTTCCAGACAGCACTGAAACTGGACTTAAGTTGATCAATTCTGCCGGAACTGATGACAATCATATCGGGTGGCGTTTCCGGTTGCTCATTCATTGCCGCATAAACAACAAACATCAAACCACCAATTGTAATAAAATGTAGAAGCGGCTCCCGTAGGAGCCGCTGAAATAACAGTTTCATATTTTAGTATGCCTCAGGAAGGTTTTGGTGTGTACCAGATTGGCGATGTATAGGCGCGTTCCTGGGTCGATGTTGGTGCATCCTCGGGAATATCAACGCCGAAACGGAAAGCATCATATGTGGTCCAGCGTGGCGTCGGTATTTCAATCACGCGCGCATAATAGAATGCTTTTTGTTTCGGATCGAAATCCGGATCAGACCATACAGTACCCAGCTCTGCTTTGCCGATAGTGTTAGTCCAGTTGGCGTTTGCCACATCAACGGTATTTCCAACCGGCGGCAGTTTGCCGTTTGCATCCTGTTTGCGATCACCCGACCAGGCAACGTCATAGACCTTTTCCTGTGTCGCGCCGTCTTTATCCAACCAGCCTTTAACAATCTGAACACGGTCCAGATTTGCCCCAATCGGGTCGCGTAGTGCATAGACCATGAAATTAGGTGCTTTGGCATCCTTTGGCATAGTGCGCATATCACCGCCCATTGGGACGCCTTTATCGTAACCTACATTTGCGGGTGTGCGGGAATTCAGATCTATATCCGAAAACTCCCAGCCGCCAAAGAAGCGCACTGCCATACGCGGGCCGGTTGAGCCGTAAACCTCTTTGCGCTGGATGGCATCAAAGATTGATGCACGGGTATTTTCTTTAGCCCAAACAGCACCTAGACCTGATGCCACCATCTGCCAACCCGTTATAGTGCCCGCATCGGTTTCAATGAATGGATGTGACATCCGTTCGGCCTTTGGTTCATAACCGGTATGCTTGCCAAAGAAATTATCCTCTTCAGCGGTTGCAAGTGATGTGTGGCTATCGGTTGCGCCGACTATGCCAAATTTATAAGGATTGGTGCCGAATTTTGCCTCTAGCTGCAGTCCTTGCTTTAATGCCGAACGGGCATATTCCCCAGCCAGCATATCATCGGTTTTTGCTACAGAGGCGTCTAGATTGCCAACATCCCAAGTTTCGTAATCTGCAAACTCATCATCCGGAGAAAGGAACGGATGTGTCTCGCCGTCGCCTTTTATCTGCGTAATTTCGTAAGCAGGTTCCCATTTGGCACGCTCTGTGACGTAAGTTTCATCCAATTTCTTGCCGTCAAATTGCGCCTCTAGCGGAAACATAATCCCGTTTGAAAGATTTCCATTATGGGCAATCGCCAGAATTTCACCATTGGTTTTATCTTCGTAATTTGCCAGATACTTCCATAAATCACGCGGGTTCGGGCTGCCCTGTGGGGCAGTCATGGTAAATGGGACAACTTGGCGCGCGCGGGTCGGCCCGTCGCGCATCATAACAACGCGGTGCATATTGTTGCCTTTGATCAGAGAGGTCCATTCAAAGCCGATAAAGGCTGTAAAGCGACCCGGATCATTGAATGCCTCGGCATTAGCAACAACATTTTCCCAAAGGTTTTTATATAATTTTGAACCCGGTGAATAAAGTGCAAACATATCCGGGTCAATTTTGTCATTTGAAAAAGCCATGATTAAATCAAGTGCAGCTTCCACGCCTTCTTCGGCACCGGCCGAAATCCCTTTGTGCCAGCGATTTGCCTGTTCAAAACCCATAAGTTCCGGCTTGCCGCTTTTGATATCACCGACCATACCCATTCCGTCCGAGTGATCGGCAATGACCACCCAGTCCAGCGGACGTGACAGGCGTACCGGTTGCCCAGTGGATGACACAACTTCTTCACCACGCGCAAAACGGTATGCTTCGCTTGGCGGTAAGGTATTGCCAAACAGGCCCGCATCCATTGATAGGCTGGTGTGAAGGTGAGAGTCGCCCCATAACGGGCGCTCTGGGTAATTACGTCCGGCATATGGAGAATATGCTTTGCCTGTATAATTGGCGGATAATGCTTGTTTCGTCGGTGTGCCAGCATCCTGTGACATTGCAGGCATTGCAATCATTGCTGTCATCAGAAACGTGGTGCTAAGGTTAAATTTCATCATGATATTAACTCCCTAGTAATGATATTATAAATTGATTTTTACGCGTGTTTACAAGTCCCGCCCAAAGGGCAGGACTTATGTTGATTATATTAATTCTCTGCGTTGCACTTTTTAACCATTTCAAGAGCTTTATAAGTTCCCGCAAGGTTCATCACAAAGCCATAAGATTTCTCTGGAAACACAATCATCGTGTATTGCTTGGCAATGTCTTCAACAAATTCCGCGCTGTCGGTCAGAATATACCCGCCATTCAAACTTTCGGTTTTGTTGCTGCGCATGCCGGTTGCCTCACCGAAATACAGATTGTCGCCCAAAAGAACTGCTACAGCTTTTTTATCACCAGATTTTAGATTTATTTCGTCTTTGGTAAACACACCGAGATACCCGATACCACGGTCTTCCATAAGGCCCATTTGGACGACATGCCCCAAGTCATCTGATTTCTCGATCAGGCATGACATTTTTTCCTTATCCAGAAAAACATTCCAGCCCTGGACTTCACCGTAATGTTCAAAAACGCCAGCGGCTGCATGTGTAGCAGTAAAAGCTGCAATTGTTGCACCCATTGTTATCATTTTAAATTTTGTCATATTTTCATACCTTCCAAATAATATAACTGCTCCTGAATATTGGAGTGTATTCACATCATATAATATTGTTGTATTTTCTACAACCAGCAGATCGTTTTAGAACGCTTAATTGCGGGGCATTAGCCTTAGTCACTTCTGGTCGGTTTCAATGTATCTGGACAGATTGATCGCGTTCCGGGTTGTAGTTAACATCTTGGCAAGGCGTTCAACGGTCATTATAATGTAAAAATCATTATTCACTGGTATCTGTGGGTATTAAATTGATTTTATGGATAAATATAAGAGGTATAAAATGCAAAAAACAACAACAATCCTAACTATTCTATGTCTCTTTTTATCTGCCTGCTCCGAGCCCCAGACGCAAACCAATCCATCCAAGACGGATGCTATCGATTATAATTATAAGCGTATGAAAAACGGACAAGATAGCTTTGATGTAGGTGTTCACCCCAGCCGCAAATGGGCTCGGATTGTACCGATTTCCAGTCGTGCAGCCGTAACAGAAACGTTGTTGGTATCCATGGCAACAGAGGTTTCAGGTTGCCCTGCACATCTAAAGGGTGAAGTTCTGCGCACCATTCCGAATTACACGCCTGATCTGGCTTTTCCGCTGGATTACCCGGTAAATATAGATTTGGATTGTTGATAACTGTGGGTGTTCGAGATTGCCTGCTGGTAATCTTTTCATGGATTTAACTTCAAGGTAACATCCAATATTAAAGAGATAGCGCATGGAATTCACATTCAGATTTATCCACATATTTTTTGTAGGGCTTGAGTATGCTGGTCCGTTATTAATAGCTTTGGTCTTTATAATCATCTTGCTGGGTCAGATTGTAGGCACCCGGGAATCTTGGGGGTGGCAAAATTCCATCTACTGGGCGTTTATCACCGCAACAACAGTTGGATATGGTGATTTGCCTCCGACAAAGCCATTGTCTAAAATTTTATCAGTGTTCACAGCACTGTTTGGTGTAATTTTTACCGGTATTATTGTCGCGGTTGCTGTTAATGCGGCAACTATCGCCTTTCAAAGTGTATTCGATATTAATGAGATAAAAACCGATATTGAGATTAATTGATGGGCGACCATCCTTCCATTATCTTTGCAGCGGCAATGATTTTTATCTATGGGCTGTTTTCAAAAGTTGCTGACCGATCGCCCATTACAGCGCCAATGATTTTCGTTGCAACCGGTATTTTGGTCGGGCCGCTCGGTTTCAATGTATTCCATATGGAGCCATATGGCGCGTTGGTGAAAATTATAACCGAAGTAACGTTGGTTCTGATCTTGTTTGTGGACGCCACGACGATCAATTTAAAACACTTGATTAAAGATAGAGCTACGCCAATGCGACTGTTGTTAATCGGTTTGCCGCTAACAATGTTGACCGGGACAATAGTTGCTTATCTGTTGTTCCCCGGAGTTAATATCTGGTTATTGGCATTGATGGCGCTGATCCTATCACCGACCGATGCTGCGCTGGGTCAGGCTGTTGTTAAAAGTGAAAAAGTGCCTGAACGTGTGCGCCGCTGGATCGGCACTGAAAGCGGATTAAACGACGGTATCGCCTTGCCGCCCATATTCGCCTGTATATCTGTTCTTTCGGTTGGCATTGGGGTTTCTGACGAAAACTGGGTTTTGTTTTTATTGCAACAGGTAGTTTTTGGTGCTGTGATCGGTGGTTTCGTAGGCTGGTTGGGTGGCACTCTTATCAGTTACTTTTCGAATAAAGGATGGATGAATTCTACATTTCAGCGCTTGGTTTCAGGGTCATTGGCAGTGCTATGTTTTGCAATTGCAGAGCATTTTGGAGTGAACGGTTTTATTGCGGCGTTCGCAGGGGGGCTGTTATTGGGCGCCAGTACCAAATCACAACGGGTAAAAGAACGTATACAAGAGTTTGGTGAGGCAGAGGGTCAACAATTGGAGCTATTTGTGTTTATGATATTTTCAATGCTTCTGGTGCCAACAGCATATCATTATTGGGATTTTACCGCTTTGTTATATGCGGTGCTGAGCCTTACAATTATCCGTATGTTGCCCGTTGCGATCAGCTTAATAGGTAAAAATCTTGATATGGGAACGATACTATTTGTAGGCTGGTTCGGGCCACGGGGAATTGCCTCTGTTTTGTATTTGTTGCTGGTTGTCGAAACACTGGGGTTCGAAGGTTATGAGCCGATATTGTCTGTCATTGTGCTGACAATTTTGTTAAGCGTATTTGCCCACGGTGCCAGCGCTGTGCCATTAAGTAATCTATTTGGAAAGAAAGCTCGGTAAATCAATTACGACGTCAGTGGACTCCAGACATCAGGCAATCCTGAATATTTTTGGCAAACCTTAACGCGGGCTGCGTTTGGCCAGTATTCGCTGCAAAGTGCGGCGGTGCATGTTCAAACGGCGTGCTGTTTCCGATACGTTGCGGTCACACAACTCGAACACCCTTTGGATATGTTCCCAGCGCACACGGTCAGCTGACATTGGATTTTCAGGTGGCTGCGGTTTTGCGCCCGGGGTTGCGAGTAATGCGTTGGTTACGTCATTGGCATCCGCAGGTTTGGCCAGATAGTCAGCGGCACCTATTTTGACCGCAGCAACAGCCGTTGCAATTGCACCATACCCGGTTAGTACAATGATTTTTGCTTCAGGGCGGCGCGTGCGTAAAACCTGAACAACATCCAATCCGTTGCCATCAAGCAAACGAAGATCAATTACTGCGTATGCAGGTGGCGTTGCTGTGCAAAAGGCACGACCGGCAGCAATTGAATCCAGTGGCGTAGGATTAAAGCCACGTTTTTCCATTGCGCGTGATAACCGCCTGCGAAATGGTTCATCGTCGTCTAAGATCAAAAGGCTATTGTCTTCGCCAATTTTGCGCAGTTCTTCTTCAGACATATTTTCCAACTTCTATATCACAATTCATGCGCTTTTAGATGGAAGTTGGGCGCGGGTCAAATTGCATGATTATTTGGTGTAACAGGCGGCTTTTTTTTCAATATGACTAGCCAGTTCTTCGGGTGTCAGTTCCGAGCGGACAAAGTCCAGAAACCCGTCAGGTGACATAAGATAGGTGAATCGCATGTGATCCATAAGATAATCCTCGCCCTCGCCATTTTTTCGATAGAATGTCTTATAGGCTTTTGCGACATTTGCTATTTGGCTTTCTGTGCCCGTCAAGCCAACCATTTTAGGGTGCATGACATCAACATAATCGGATAATACTTGTGGTGTATCACGCGCCGGATCAATCGTTATAAATACGGGTGTTACATCAATGCCAGCCTCATCCAGCAGATCAACGGCTTCGACATTTCGGGCCATATCAAGCGGGCAGATGTCCGGGCAGAACGTGTATCCGAAATACACCAGCGTCAGTCCTTTTATCACATCATTTTCTGTTACGGTAACAGCTTTATGCGTGACCAGTTCAAACGGCCCGCCAATTTTAGCGTTCCCAGCAACCACCCCTGTAGGCTCGCAATTATATGCGGGCTCTTTAAAGATAAAGTAAGCACCTATTGCAAGCGCAACAGCGATACCGCAGCTTGCGATTATTGCTATACCTTTTGACATTTTTATTCCCAACCTAGACAAGTATATAACGTTACATCTAACGTCACAGCCTAGAATACAAGTCACGAAGGTGCTATTTGTTGTCACAGCAAGCTACAAATTTATATGCCCGCGAAGCGCGAAGTGATTGGATCAGGCTGCGCACGTTGATTATTTTGCGATGGCTCGCAATCGGCGGCCAGATCACGGCTCTGTTTTGCGCGGTGTACTATCTGGACATAGTGGTACCGATCAGGTTGTGCATGCTAGCCATTACCGCATCTATTTTGTTCAATTTAGTGGCAACGTTCGTTTTCCCCAGCAACAAGAGACTATCTGAACAAGAAGCAATGCTGTCACTCTTGTTTGATCTTTGCCAGCTTGTATTGCTTTTGTATTTAACCGGGGGGTTAAGCAATCCATTTGTTTTATTGATCCTGGCACCGGTTACTATCGCGGCAACAGCCCTGACATTATATGCAACAATTGTGCTTTGCTTAACTGCTTTGGCTATGATCAGTTTACTTAGCTTTTTTCATTACCCTTTGACAAAAACAACTGGTGAAGTGATGGAATTGCCGGGATTATTCGTAGCAGGAATGTGGGTGGCGTTGGCCATTGGCATTTTATTTCTGGCTATCTATGCCCGTCGCGTGGCGGTTGAAATGTTTTCAATGTCACAGGCTTTATCAGCAACACAGATGGCACTTGCGCGTGAACACCAACTTACCGCGCTGGGCGGAGTTGTTGCCGCTGCTGCCCATGAAATGGGCACACCTTTGGCGACAATAAAATTGACCTCTGCAGAGATTGCATCAGAGCTACAAGATGGCAGTGAGTTAAAAGAGGATGTTATATTAATTCAAGATCAAGTCGATCGGCTAAGCCAAATTTTACGCGATATGGGACGGATTGGCAAAGATGACCTAATGCTGAAAAATGCGCCAATTACTGCAATTATACATGAAGCAGCCGAACCACATGAGAACCGTGGAAAAGAGTTGATCTTTATGGTTAATGGTAAGCTTGAAGAACAAGTGGTAAATGAAATACCTATTGTGCCAAGGCATCCCGAGATAATTCACGGTTTACGAAACCTTGTGCAAAATGCGGTTGATTTTTCAAGTGAAATTGTTCTGATCGATGTCACGTGGGATGAAAAATATGTACGGATTATGGTGGGTGATGATGGCGAAGGTTACCCGTTTGATTTACTTGATAGGCTTGGTGATCCCTTTATCAGTACGCGCAATAAACAACAGCCTGCCGGCGAAACCTCTGAAGCGTATCAAGGGATGGGTTTAGGATTGTTTATTGCAAAAACACTGTTGGAGCGATCCAAGGCCGAAGTGACGTTTGCCAATGCGGCGTCTGATACAAACCGCATGGCGCAACATTACGGGATTCTTGATCCGCGATTAAGGGGTGCAATTGTAGATGTGCGTTGGAAGCGTGTTGATTTCGAGAGAAACATGGAAGAAATGCACGCGGCGCTTGGGCCCAATCAACATATTAAGATTTTTCCTTAACGTCTGATTCAACATTTTAGGTTTAATATTGGTTCGGAGTTGCCGCAAAGATCAGATGAGCCATGTTTGAAATTAGTATCCTACTCATGATATTTTCGACCGGTATGTTGTTGCTAGTCGCGATGCTGAATAGACAATCAACCGCAATTCATATGCCGTCTGTTAAATCTGAAAACTGCAATTCAGGCCTGTTAGAAACGGATAATCAAACAGATATGCATGCTGAACGGGCAAAAAAACCACCCCCGATGAATGCATCCGATCAGTTTATTCAAACAATGAGCGCGACGTTTGCTCATTTACAAATCGGTATCGCTGTTTTTGACAATAACAATGAATTGTCTTTATTTAATCCGGCTTTGTCACAGCATTTGGGGTTGCGGCCTGAATGGTTGCTTAAAAAACCGAATTTACCCGGATTTCTTGACCGGCTTCGCGATACGCATATTTTACCTGAGCCTGTAAATTATACATCTTGGCGAAAAACGTTCATGAAAATAGAACGCAGTGCGATGAAGGACGATTACCGGGAAGACTGGGATTTGCCGGATGGACGATCCTTGCGCGTTGTCGGGCGACCACATCCTTCTGGAACGGTGGTGTTCCTATTTGAAGATGTGACCAACGTACTTGCTATGGAACGCAGGTTTCGGGCGCAGATTTCAAATCTGGAAAACATTATAAATACCACAGCAACCGGACTTATCGCTTTTGACCGTACGGGCAAGGTTATTTTCCAGAACAACACGATGAAACGGATAGTGGGCGCAGATTACGACTCTAACTCAATACAAGAGTTTTCCTGTATGATGCAGGCCGTCTTTTATCCGACGCCGATTTGGGGTGATCTTCGACAATATGTAGAAGAAACTGAAAGAAGTGCATGGCAGGCAAGTGTTGAAACACAAACGGGTGAAACTGTGTTGGTAAATGTAGAACCAATGCCCACAGGGGATACATTATGCGAGTTTCATTTTCTGATAAAAATTAATCAAGATACATGTGACGGTTTAGCTTGCGCAGCACAGTGATTATTTCCTAGTTTCTGTGTGGCAGAACCCAAGGACAGCACGTGCAAGTTACACTGACTTCTCATTCCCCGAACGAAACTACGGTATTAGCGGCCAAACTGGCCCCTTTGCTGGTTAAGGGGGACGTTTTGTTATTGGGTGGTGAAGTCGGGGTGGGAAAAACCGATTTAGCACGTAAGATAATCCAAAACCGCATGGAACTATACGGCGTTGTAGAGGATGTACCTTCACCCACTTTTACATTGGTGCAAACATATGAGTTGGGTACAATTGAATATATCCACGCAGATCTCTACCGAATATCACATCCCGATGAGGTCTATGAAATTGGCCTTGAGCGGGGGTTCGATCATGCAGTTTGTCTCATCGAGTGGCCAGACAGATTAGGGTCGATTGCACCGGTAAATGCTTTGAGCATCGATATATCGATTATTGATGATAATATCCGTCATTTTAAGTTTTCTTGGACGCATCCACGTTGGTCGGATAGACTGTGTGTATTAAATGAACTTAATTTAGGCGGTCGTGATTGATGGATGCACGAAACCAAAAACGAAATGACTTCATTAACAACATCGCATGGGGCGACGCAGAGTCTGTTGTTGTGGCGGGCGACGCCTCTCATCGTAGTTATGATCGGTTAACCAAGCAGGATGGAAAAACTGCCATTTTGATGAACTCGCCACCTGAAAAGGGTGAAGATGTTAAGCCCTTTATTAAAATACTCAATCACTTGCGCGATAATGGACTGGAGGCGCCTGCGTTACTAGATTCTGATTTGGAAAATGGATTTTTATTGCTTGAAGATTTAGGCGATGACCTGTTTGTCCGTATGTGCCAAACGTCGCCGGAATTGGAAGAGGATCTGTATAAAGCCGCGATAGATGCTCTTGTTCAGCTTCACGCAGCATCAAATCCAAAAGATACCGCAGCATATGATCTTGATGCCTATTTGCATGAAACTGACTTGGTCACAGATTGGTATCTGCCCAGTATATCCGGGCAGGTTACAACATATGCATTGACTAAAAGCTACCGCGCGGAAGTAACTGCTGTATGTGAAGCAATTAAAACGCCGCACCCTGTGCTTGTCTTGCGCGATTACCACGCAGAGAATTTGTTGTGGTTGCCCGACAGAAGTGGGGTCAAAAATATTGGGTTATTGGATTTTCAGGATGCGCTTATCGGTCATCCGGCCTATGATCTGGTATCGCTATTGGAGGATGCAAGGCGAGATACATCAAAGGAACTACAAGCGTCTATGAAAGATTATTTTATCAAGAAATCCAAAGCATCGAAAAACGCATTCAACTATGCATATGCAGCACTTGGCGCGCAAAGAAATCTGAAAATAATCGGAATATTTGCCCGTCTATGTGTACGGGATTCCAAGCCGCATTATGTTGATCTTATTCCACGGGTTTGGGCGCATCTGCAAAACGATTTAAGCCATCCGGACTTGGCAAGCCTGAAAAATTGGGTTGATATCAATATACCAGAACCAACACCCGATGTGCTATCCGGAATCAAAGAGGCGCAGAATGCAGCCTAATACGGCGATGATCTTTGCAGCCGGATTTGGAACGCGCATGGGGCATCTAACGTTAGACAGACCAAAGCCACTAGTGCCTGTTCTGGGTCGACCAATGATCGATCATACTTTGGATATTCTGGCTGACGCCAATATCCGGTCAGTTTTTGTTAATACGCACTACTTTGCCGATCAATTGGAAGCGCATTTGAGCCCGTACTCTTCTGTGACCTGTATCCGTGAAGAGCCAAAGGTTTTGGAAACGGGCGGGGGGCTGAAAAATGCGTTGCCTTATATCGGAAACGATCCTGTTCTCACGCTAAATTGCGATGTGCTTTGGCGTGGGAATAATCCCGCAAAGCAACTGTTAAAACGCTGGAATCCTGATGAAATGGATGGCCTGCTATTGTTAGTGAAATGTTCTAGTGCCTATGGGTATAACGGTCAGGGCGATTTTTTCTTAAATGACGGCAATAGACTTCAGAGAAAAGATACAGCGCCCAATGCGCCCTATGTTTATTCCGGCGTACAAATTATAAAAACAGATCTGCTTCGCACAATCAAAGAGAACCATTTTTCCATAAGTTTGCTTTGGGAAGATATGATAGCATCAGACCGTTTGTTCGGGGCTGTTTATGATGGTGACTGGATTGATGTGGGCCACGCTGAGGGTATCGGGGTCGCCGAGCAAAAATGCGCTAATGTTTAATTCAAGTGACCAACCGCGTGTGTATTCGGTGCCAATTGGCGCCGATTTTTCAAAAGCCTTTATTGCCGGTCTATTTCAGCGTGCAAGGAATATACCTCCGCAAGATTTTGCGCGTACAGTGATCTATGTAAACACACGTCGCGCCGCACGCCGAATTGAGGATCTTTTCAAGCAACAAGGGGCTACGCTTTTACCGCGCCTGAAAGTTTTACCGGACTTGGCCAGGGATGTTTTTGCACCCATAGATTTACCGCAACCTGCATCCGCATTGGCGCGGCGTTTAAGACTGGCAGATCTTGTGGCAGCATTGATCGACCAAGAGCCTGATCTGGCACCACGATCTTCAATTTTTGCACTGGCCGATACACTGGCAGCCATGTTGGATGAAATGCACGGCGAAGGTGTTTCACTTGACCGCCTGAAAGATGTAGAGATTGGGAATGCGTCTGAACATTGGGCCAGAAGCCTGAAATTTCTTAACATTTTAACAGGCTATTGGGCATCTCAGGATTTGATTGATACAGAGGCGCGGCAACGCGCCGTTATTGAAGCCTATAGCGAAAAGTGGAATACGAATCCCCCCGATCATCCTGTTATAATTGCGGGTTCAACAGGATCGCGGGGGGCAACTGCGTTGTTTATGCAGGCGGTTGCTGACTTGCCGCAAGGGGCGGTTGTATTGCCCGGCTTTGATACTGAAACGCCAAAAGCGGTTTGGGATGTTTTGACAGACAAAGCTTCAAACGACGATCATCCACAATCAATGTTGGCGCGACTGACCGATAAATTGGGTGTTGATGCAAGCATGATACAGCCTTGGGCGCAAACGCCTGTTTTTTCAAAAGAACGCAACCAAATCCTGTCTTTGGCTCTGCGTCCTGCGCCTGTTACAGATCAGTGGCTTGATGAGGGGCCTGACTTGATATCGAAGATAGGTGAGGCCACTAAAGATGTGAGTATGATTTTGGCAAACTCGCCAAAAGAAGAGTCCGGGGCAATTGCGGTGTGTTTGCGTGAAGCGGCAAGTCGCAATGAGACGGCTGTACTTATATCGCCTGACCGAAATTTAACCCGCCGTGTCGCTGCACATTTGGCGCGTTGGAAAATCACGCCTGATGACAGTGCGGGCGAGCCTCTGCATTTGTCATCTGTCGGGATTTTTCTTCGCCTGACCGCAGGGCTGATCGGCAAAGACTTGTCACCGGCCGAATTGATAGCTGTTCTTAAACATCCAATGACACATAAAGCGGATGATAGGAATAATCATCTGCGTCTGACGCGCGATTTGGAACGCGCCGAATTAAACCGCGATACACCGCTTATACGTGGCGGCCCCCCATTTGTTGACTTTCAGCTTTTACAAAGTTGGGCAGAGACAAAATCCACTGACACCCAAGGCTGGATTAAATGGATTGTAAATTGTTTTGGTGGCCTTTCAGCAGATGCGCAAAGACCGATGTCAGAGTGGATTTCGTTGCACCAAACTTTACTGTTTGCACTTTCCACAGGTACTGCGGCAAAACCGCATGTCTTGTGGGATGGGGCCGATGGCCAAGAGGCACAAAAGGTTTTTGAGAGTTTGCGATCAGAGGCGATTGAACCTTCAATGTGGTCTGCTTCTGATTATGCAGCATTACTTTACTCGCAGCTTAAAAGTGCTGAAGTGCGCGACGCAATCACACCACATCCCAATATTGCAATATGGGGAACATTAGAGGCCCGGGTTCAAGGGGCTGATCTGGTGATCTTGGGCGGATTGAATGAAGGGATCTGGCCGCAAAAACCCAGCCCCGATCCCTGGTTGAACCGGTCTATGCGAAAGCAACTGGGATTATTGCTGCCAGAGCGTAATATCGGTTTAACCGCCCATGATTTTCAACAAGCATTTGCACAGAAAAAAATTGTGGTATCACGCTCTATTCGTGATGGTGAAGCGCCAACTGTTTCATCTCGATGGTTAACCCGTTTGAACAATCTTTTGAACGGTCTAGGGCCGGAGGGTGAAAAAGCTTTGCAGGCAATGGCAAAGCGGGGTGATATGTGGATCAATCTGACGCGGGGTCTGGATCGGCCACAAGGTAAATTGGCCAAGGCAGAACGCCCGGCCCCTGTACCGCCAAAAGATGCACACCCCAATCGATTGTCAGTGACGCGCATAAAAACATTGGTGCGAAACCCCTATGAGATATATGCGCAATCTATTTTGAAACTGCGCCCGCTAAAGCCCTATGGGCTGGAACCGGATGCGCTGGCACGGGGCATTTTCCTGCACAGTATTGTCGAGGCGTATAACGCTTCCGAGCGGGTGAAATCCGGCGATTATGACGCCACTCATTTTCTGGAATTGGCGAGTGGTATACTAGAGGAACAAGTTCCATGGCCATCTGCGCGCAGGCTATGGTTTGGCCGATTGGTGAAAATTGCGCCCTGGTTTGTGGAAGCGGAAAAGCAACGGGCCGCGCAAGGGGTGATCATTGCACAAGAAAGAAAAGGTAAACGAAAGGCCTCTGAACTTGATTTTACCCTGACCGCAAAAGCGGATCGTCTGGATCGTGATACAAACGGGCAAATGATGATTTATGATTATAAATCCGGCAATCCACCCAGCGTAAAAGAGACTAAATTATTTGATAAGCAACTTCAGCTAGAGGCTGCGATTGCACAGTCTGGCGGGTTTGACGGCCTTGACCCGATGGAAGTGTCTAAGCTTCAATATATAAGCCTAAAAGAACCGGATAAGTCCTATGAGGTACCGCTATCAGATATGCTTGTAGAGGACACATGGGCAGAATTTATATGTCTTTTAAGATGCCATTTCGAGGATGGTATCGGATATGGTGCACGGTTGAAAATGAAGCTGGACATATACGGATCGGATTATGATCAATTGTCGCGATTTGGTGAATGGGAAGAAACCGACACGCCTGTCAAAAGAGATGTGCCATGATCAAATTTGATGAAGCCACACAGGCGCAAAATGCGGCCGCCGATCCTGTTGCATCCACATGGGTGTCCGCCAATGCGGGATCTGGTAAAACCCGGGTTTTAACCGATCGTGTTGCACGTTTGTTGTTGCACAGAACCGACCCACAAAAAATCCTGTGTCTGACCTATACCAATGCAGCTGCTGCAGAAATGCAAAACCGTCTGTTTAAACGGCTGGGCATGTGGGCAATGATGCAAAGCGCGGAGTTAAAGGATGCTCTGGTAAAGTTGGGTGAAGATAAAAGCCAGCTGACAGAACAAAAGCTACGCCATGCCAGAACGCTATTTGCAACTGCACTGGAAACACCTGGCGGGCTGAAAATACAAACCATCCATTCATTTTGTGATGCGCTTCTACGTCAGTTTCCACTAGAGGCGCATGTTTCGCCTCAGTTCGAAATTCTAGAAGACAGTCAGGCCAAACAGGTGCGTTCTGACATTTTGGAACATTTGGCAGAAAGTAATGTGCGTCCGGCGTTTGAGCGGCTCGCGGAATTTTACACCGGGTTTGATCCTGACAGCTTACTACAGGCTATTGCACGAAATCATCGCGGTTTTGCCAGGCGGCCGATCAAAGATGATTTTGGCTTAATGCCGGATATGACGGCGGATAGCATTGCGCGTAATACTGTTGATGCAGGCGATATTGAGGTGCTGACACGCATGGCGCCGATCCTCTTTGAAAGCAGTGTTAATGATCAAAAACTTGGCCGTGCGCTTCAGGCGGCAATAGCGACAGATGATGATAAAGCACGACTGCAGTTTTTGATAGATTGCATGCTGGATAAAACGCGTTTTGAAGCAAAATTATCAAGTACACCCACGAAGGCCATGCGTGAGGAAAACCCGGATTTGGTTGCAAAGTTGCACGAATTGATGGTTCGGGTTGAAACTGCACGTGAGGCATTTGTTTCGGCTGCGGCCTTTAACCGGGCAACAATTCTATATGATTTCGCGCGGCCGTTTCTGGATGCTTATAACGCTTACAAGCTTTTGCATGGCAAAATGGATTATCAGGATCTGATCGAAAAATCACAGGAGTTGTTGCAAAACACCTCGATGTCGCAATGGATTTTGTATCGCTTGGATGGTGGTATCGACCACATTTTGGTGGATGAGGCGCAAGACACCAGTCCAGATCAATGGCAGTTGATAAAGTGCCTGACGGAAGAGTTTACATCGGGGCAAGGGGTCAATGACACGGAGCGTACGGTTTTTGTCGTTGGCGACGAAAAACAATCAATTTATTCATTTCAAGGCGCGGATCCGAAACATTTCGGGAAGATGCGTGATTGGTTTCTTGCACGTCTGGAAGCCATAGAAACCAAACTACATAAACAGGATTTGCTGTTTTCATTCCGTTCGGCGGCACCAATTTTAAATCTGGTGGATCATACTTTTATAGGCGATGCCAGAAAAGGTATCATAGGGGGCGTATTACATCGTACCTTTAAAACCACAAAGCCGGGGCGCGTGGAACTTTGGCCATTGATTGAAGCGGCTTCAGCGCCCGAAGATAAACCTTGGTATGAGCCACTTGATCGCCCCGGTGAAAGTGATCCAAATCAGGTGCTGGCTGTGAAAATTGCGACATGGATTGATACGACAATTCAAGAGGGCAGGCAGATCGGTGACGGTGATGATTTGCGACCTGTGCATGCAGGCGACTTTCTGATCCTTGTACAAAAGCGATCTTTTTTGTTTCGCGCGATTATCAAGGAACTCAAAGCGCGCGGGTTGAATGTGGCAGGGGCTGACCGGTTGAATGTCGGCGATGAACTGGCGGTGAAAGATGTCCTGTCATTGTTGAAATTTGCAGCAACACCCGAAGATGATTTGTCATTGGCAGAGGCTATGCGTTCGCCATTGCTAAATATCACCGAAGGGGAATTATTTGCGTTGGCGTATGGCCGCAAGGCTACTTTGTGGCAAAGTATACGAGACCATAAAGATCGATTTGAAGCAGCTAAAACAATCCTTGATGACATATTGTCCAAGGCAGACTGGATGCGTCCGTTCGAGTTGATTGACCGTATTCTAACATTGCACAAAGGTCGCGAAAATCTATTGGACCGTTTGGGTGAAGAAGCCGAAGACGGGATTGACGAGCTGCTTTCGCAAGCGATGCGATATGAACAGATTGAAGCACCAACTTTGACCGGCTTCCTGAATTGGTTCGCATCCGGCAAGGTCGAGATCAAGCGCGAAATGGACAGTGCGGCTGGGCAAATCAGGGTGATGACGGTGCATGCTTCAAAAGGTCTGGAAGCCCCGATTGTGATCCTGCCCGATACGGTAAGTACGCGCAGTCGCAATGACGCTGAAATTGTCCCGCTTGCCACTGACTTGATCGGCTGGAAATCCCGAAAAGAGCACGCAAATCAGGCAGAACGCTTGGTGCTTGAAGCGCAAAAAGATCTGGATAAACAAGAACGCTTACGCTTGTTATATGTAGCAATGACACGTGCTGAAAATTGGCTGGTTATTTGTGGTGCAGGTAAATTAGGCAAAACAGGTGACCCCTGGTACCGGTTGGTTACGAACGGGATGGAAAATGCCGGTGCTACGAATAGTGATCATGGACTGGTTTTACAAAATGAATTTTGGCCAGAAGAATATATGAAAACTGATTATACGGTCGAAACAAGCAAAACGGCATGTCCAGATTGGTTAATTGCTGCCGCACCTGCTGTTAAATCAATGGAAAAGACGCTTTCACCGTCTGATCTGGGTGGGGCAAAGGCATTACGTGCGGAAATTGACGGCATGGATGAGGCAATGGCGATGCGCCGTGGTAGTTTGATCCACATTTTGCTGGAGCACCTGCCGAACAAGCCGGAAGCGGATTGGGAAAGTCTTTCGCAAAGTTTAATGCAGCACTATGATGATAAGACAGATAATGCTGAAATGCGTGAACTGCTGGATATTGCCGCACGTGTCCTGAAAACGGACGCTTTAAAACCGGTATTTGCGCCTGATGCACTAGCGGAAGTCAACATAACGGCTCACATACCCGAACTGGATGGGCGTCAGATTTACGGTACAATAGATCGCTTGGTGATCTCCGATAATAGAATCACGGCGGTGGATTTTAAAAGCAACAGGATGGTTCCGGAAACACCATCTGACACGCCCATAGGATTGCTACGCCAAATGGGGGCATATTTATCCGCATTGAAACAAATTTATCCGGATCATGAAATTAATGTTACAATTCTTTGGACGCAAAATCAGAAACTTATGTCATTACCCCACGATATAGTGATAGATGCACTGAAAGCCACTACTACATCTTGACCACAAGACAAGGCGTTCATAAGTTGGGGCTAACAGTTAAACGGTAAGGAGACTAGAAATATGGCAACCGTTAAAGTAACAGACGACACATTTGCTTCTGAAATAACAGCATCCGACATTCCTGTTGTGGTGGATTTTTGGGCGGAATGGTGTGGTCCATGCAAACAAATTGGCCCTTCTTTGGAAGAGCTATCCGACGAGTACGCCGGAAAAATAAAAATCGCCAAAGTGAATGTGGATGAAAATCCAAACTCACCGGCCCAATTGGGCGTACGCGGTATTCCAGCCTTGTTCATCATCAAAGATGGTCAGGTCATCGCCAATAAAACAGGGGCAGCACCTAAGGCTGCCTTGGCGGACTGGATCAACAGTTCAATATAAAGCTGTGACTGAATAAGAAAAGGCGCTGTAATGGCGCCTTTTTTATGCGTTTTCGCGTAAAATATTCCCCGCCAGATACAACGACCCGCAGATCAGTATTCTGGCTGACTTATCTCTTTCAACGATGTTTTTCACAGCTGAAAGAACATCATCTGCAACAGATGCATGAAATCCTAAATCAGTTGCAGCTTTAGCGGTTTCTGCGGCACTTAACGTAGCCGCCTCACCCGGAATTGAAACCGCTTGCAAACTTACAGAGCCTTCTAAGAAATGCGCCATATAGCCCGACACATCCTTTGTGTTCAGCATGCCCATAACTAAATGCGTTGGTCTTTGCGGCATTGTATTCATCAGTTTTGAAATCGCGCGACCAGCCGCTTCATTGTGACCGCCATCCAGCCACAGCTCTGCCTCGGGGGCTGCATCAACCAATGGGCCGGTGCGCAAGCGCTGCATACGTGCCGGCCATTCGGTATTTGTCATTGCGGCAGCACAATCTTCACCTGATTTATTCATCAAACGTAAAGCTGCAATAGCAATGCCTGCGTTTTGCAACTGGTGCTCACCTAGCAGGGTCGGTTTTGGCAAATCCATTAGCCCGTATTCATCCTGAAAAATAAGCCGCCCGTTTTCTTCCCAAACATGCCAATGCTGGCCGTGTATTTTCAGCGTAGCACCCACGCGCGCGGCCTTATCTTCGATCACATCCAATGCTTCATCAGGTTGCGGCCCAACAACACAGAATGTATTGCGTTTCAGGATACCCGCTTTTTCCCCCGCAATTTCTACCAGAGAGTTGCCAAGATACTGCTGATGGTCGACGGAAATCGGTGTAATAATGGTTAGTTCGGGTTGATCAATGACATTGGTAGCATCCAGTCGGCCACCTAATCCAACCTCTAGGATCGTATGGTCGGCTGGAACCCGCGAAAAGGCCAGAAAAGCGGCGCATGTCGTAATTTCGAAATATGTAATACTGGTATTGCCATTTACCCGCTCGCATTCTGCCAGAGTTTCGGCAAGCAGCTGTTCATCAATTAATTTGCCCGCCAAACGAATGCGTTCGTGGAAACGGGCCAGATGCGGTGATGTGTAGGCGTGGACTTTCTCGCCGGAAGCTTCCAGTCCTGCGCGGATCATCGCTCCGGTCGAGCCTTTACCGTTTGTACCCGCAATATGGATAACGGGGGCAATCGCGTTTTCAGGTGACCCCAGTGCATCAAGCAATCTGGTCATGCGATCCAGAGTAAGATCGATGATTTTAGGGTGAAGTGACATCAATCTTTCCAAAATGACATCGCTGGATTTTTTTGTCACTTTTCTGCGCCCTTGGCTTTCTCTTTTTCGCTAGGTGCCGGCAGATCTCCGACGACCTGTGGCGAAAGGCCCATCAGCATTCTGCATATGGTAATCAATTCGTCACGCAAATCTTTACGATGTGTCACGCGGTCCAACATACCGTGTTCCAGCAAATATTCCGACCGCTGGAAGCCTTCGGGTAGTTTTTCGCGTATCGTTTGCTCAATCACGCGAGGGCCGGCAAAACAGATCAAAGCTTTGGGTTCGGCAATATGCACATCACCCAACATCGCGTAACTGGCTGTTACGCCACCAGTTGTCGGATGCGTCAGTACCACGATGAATGGCAAACCTGCTTCTTTTAGCATTTGCAAAGCAACAGTTGTGCGCGGCATCTGCATGAGCGAAAGAATGCCTTCTTGCATACGGGCACCACCCGCTGCGGAAAACAAGATCAGCGGGCATTTGCGCTGAACGGCACGCTCGCATGCACCAATTATAGCGTTGCCAACGGCCATACCCATCGAGCCACCCATAAAGGAAAAGTCCTGCCCAGCGACAACAATAGGCGTGCGTCCGATTTCACCCTCGGCAACCAACATGGCCTCGGCCTCACCGGTTTTCTTTAATGCAGCTTTCATCCGGTCGGGATATTTTTTCTGATCTTTGAAATGCAGCGGATCAGCCAGCGCTTCTTGCGTTTCAAGTTCGATAAACAGACCGCCATCAAAAAGTGCTTTAAACCGTTCGCGTGGAGTGATGCCCATGTGGTGCCCGCAATTGGTGCAGACGTTCATCGCATCCTTTAATTCGCGGTGAAACAACATCGTGCCGCATTCGTTACATTTGGTCCAAAGGTTATCGGGCGTTTCACGGCGCGAAAACAAGGAATTGATCCGTGGTCGGACGTAGTTTGATATCCAGTTCATGGGCGCAGAAAGCCTTTGTTGTTATTCAGTAACCACAAATAGTTTGTGGAATGAAGAATTGCAATCACAACTGCGGTCTCTTTTTGATCCACAACAAATACAATCCATAAAGCAGAGCTATAAAGATAAGATCTGTTAATAGGTAGGATCTGACGGCGGCCTCATTAGATACATGCACAGCTGTTTTAAACAATCCAAGCCCTGATAGCGGGCCATCTAGGGCTACAACAGTCAGGGCATAAATATTATTTGCAAAATGCAATCCAATTGCAGTCCCTAAATTCCCTGTACGCGCAGTAACCTCTGCAGCGATTAGGCCGAAAAGAGTGGTATGTACCACCACAAGAACCGCATTCGAGCCCAAATTATCCGGATCATAGTGCAGCATACCAAATATAATTGATGGTAGAAAATACCATGCCCAGCGGCTATTAAATCGGGCGGCCAATTGCTGTTGTAAATATCCCCGAAATATAAGTTCTTCTGAAAGGATTTGTATAAACACCAGCGGTATGGCGAATAACATCCATTTCACCCAGATTGAAAACGCCATGTTTTTAACAGGTGGGTCAATAAAATAGAAAACAACGAATGCGATCATGGATATAGTCAGTAGAAATAAAAATCCGTTTCTAAACCCAGTTGCAACATCAGATATGTTTGGCCCTAACAAACTGTGCAGGCCACGTTTATGGATAAGTTTTACTGCAAGAAATACACCAAGAAACATACCAATAAAACTAATCAGAATAATGATGACACTGCCCGGACTTGTACCTAGTAAAAATTCGCCTAAGCTGGTTTCAACAGACCCGGGGCCAATACCATTTAATTCGGCAGTTGCACCAATATAGATGCCGGCACCGGCAAAAAATATCAGCATAGAAATAATGTAAACGGCAATTAAAATGATCAGGCCAAAAAATAACCGCCATAAGGATTTGGTTTCAATGGCGGGGGCGTAATATGCTTTGAATTTCTGATTAATTTTTGGAAACAATTTCTAAACCTTTGCATATTCTTATATGAGCTACGTATCATTGCGCTATGTTAACGAACTGAGTAACCGGTCACAACGCGTTTCAAGATAAATCAATAAGGCAGGCGGGCTTTGGTAAAGCTATCAAGATGTTTTTACATTGAAGTAATGTTTCTGATACTATCAGGATATTAAATGTACGCAGGCGATACATAAATAAAGGTTTGGGCTTTGGGCAAGATCAGGAATTTTTTTGAACAGCGACGTCTGGATCGCAGCCTAAGATGGTGGGACCGCCAAAGCCGGGTTGCAAAGACTTTGGGGTTTTCTGAATTACGTGACCTACGCAATAAGGCAAGGCGCTTCAGGAAACGTGTGAACAAGATAAACCATATTGCTGCATCCCGTCTGACTTTACCTGTTATCGGATCTAAGGCCATTAAGAAACCGCAAGGCACTGAATGGTCATATAGGCCCGAAGTATGGTCAGGGCCGGTCAGCCCAAGCGGCATATCCTCGATTGCGTCTAAATCGAAAATTGGCAATGAGTTGGTGATTTTCCATGACTGCGCGGTAAGTGAGATGACGCTTAGGCAAGTTAGAAACAACCAGGAAAGTGATTTGGCACCTTTTGGTATCCAATTGGATGTTTTTAATTTTGAGGGTTCATTCCTGTCAATCGCCGTAGAGATGCCACCGCATGCTGTTGAGGGTCTTAAAAAGGAACATATCATTCGCTTGACGTTGATTATTGATAGCGAAAGACCGCAGGAAATGTTTGCCAGATTAAATTTGCGACATGGGCCTAATACCGAACAAATTGTACGCGAGCTGGATTTATCCACGCGCGAAATGTATGTGGAGTTTGATCTGTTTTATACAAACTTCAAGGAAACCCGCGCACAAAGCTTGTGGTTTGACTTGATTTTCGAAAGCCCATCTATGAACCAGATTACAATTCGCGATATATCGGTTATTCGCCGCCGCCGCGCCAATACTTAGGGGACAAAATGTTTAAATCACCAAGTCTTACCAGAA
>JAJFHY010000111.1 GCA_021775375.1 Amylibacter sp.
AGAGCTAAAGCAAAAAGCTGTTGAAGCAGAAGAAGCTTACAACAAAGCGCTTGCTGACGCACGTGTCGAAGCCTCTAACATTGTGGCTGAAACTAAGGCTGAAATTCAAAAAGATTTGGATCATGCAATTGCCAAAGCGGATGCGGAAATTTCTGCTAAAGCAGCCGAAGGTGAAGTGAAAATCAAAGACATTCGTGACAATGCAACAAAAGCAGTAAAGGTTGTAGCAACCGATACGGCAGCAGCAATTGTTGACGCGGTTATGCCAGCGGCAAATGATGCAAAGTCTGTTAAAGCTGCTGTTACAGCACGGTTGAAAGGGTGATCGATATGAAACTATTAACAACCCCGATCCTGTTGGCAATGACTGCTGCTCCAGCATTTGCAGCAGGTGGTCCGTTCTTTAGCCTGAACAACACAAATTTTGTGGTAACCGTCGCATTCGTTCTTTTTGTCGGTATATTGCTGTATTTGAAAGTTCCCGGTCTTGTGGGTGGAATTTTGGACAAACGTTCAGAGGACATCAAATCTGAAATCGATGAAGCCCGTGCATTGCGTGATGAGGCCCAGGCGATTATGGCGTCATATGAGCGTAAGCAAAAAGAAGTTCATGAGTTGGCTGAAAAGATCGTTGCAACTGCAAAAGATGAAGCCAAGCTGGCTGCAAAGCAAGCCAAAGCTGATTTGAAAGATGCGATTGTTCGCCGCTTGCAAGCGGCCGAAGATCAAATTGAATCTGCGCAAGCCTCTGCCATCAAAGAAGTGCGTGACACGGCGATTTTAGTGGCCACTGCAGTGGCTGGTGATGTCATTGCGGCAAATATGTCTGCCGCTGATGCAGGCAGCCTGATTGACGCGTCTATCAAGGATGTTGGTGCTAAACTGAATTAAGTTTTAAAAACTTAAGAATATTTTAAACCCCGCGGCAAACGCTGCGGGGTTTTTCTTTGCCTGTTGACATATGAAACCAAAAGGTACTACATAAGTAGTACCAAAAGGTATCATATGGAGATTTACAGTGATTACGAACGTTGCAACCTTCAAGGCATTGGGCGACCCTACTCGCCAGCAAATCCTTGCAATGCTGGCAGGCCGGGATATGACCATAGGCGAAGTGGTTGACCACTTTGATATGACACGTGCCGGTGTGAAAAAACACATGAAACTTCTGGAAGCCGGGCGGTTGATTAGCGTCAAGGCCGACGGGCGGGAGCGGATCAATTCATTGAATCGTGAAGGGTTCAAATCTGTTATGCAGTGGGTCTCATATTTTGATCAATTTTGGGATGATAAACTGGATGCATTGGCATCCCTTGTAGAACAGGAAGAACAAAAATGAATACTTCAGAAATTATTAAAACCATATTTTTACCCGTTAGTGCAAAGGTAGCTTGGGGATATTTGACCAAAGCAGATAAACTGGCAAAGTGGTTTCATGCACCAAAGCAGGACTTGGAAGATGGCCAGGATTACGAATTGTTCGGCACCGAAAGCGGCGACAAATTGTGTTGGGGAAAAGTTCTGAATATGGTGCCCTATACATCATTGGCATATAGCTTTGCGGTCAAACCTTTCCCAGATATGCAAACTGAAGTTCACTGGAAATTGGATGAAATAGAAGGCGGGACGCGGATCACCATGCGCCATGCAGGTTTGGACAGTGCGGGTGCCGAAAGTTTTGGCTTAAGCATGGCGCTTGATAAGGGTTGGGACGGCCATTTCGCAAAGCTGCGCGAGGTTTAGCGAATGCGTTATGAACTTGGCAAAGCCCGCAGTGTTCCTGCGGGCTTTAAATCGCAACTACATTTTATTGCCCGTAATATTGTGTTCCACCCATAGAGCTGCTGCCACGCAGCAAACGCGTGTATGTTTGGGCATCATAAACCACTACACATTTGGAATGGTCATAGTTGGATGTCTGGCCGTTATAGCCATAATTACCGTGATAGCAGGGGCTGTCGGGGTCTTTACCATGCGACCATTCACCTTCATTGTTACCGGCATATTTGGATCGGTAACTGGTGCCCTCGATATACTGAATTCCTGTTAATGTTTGGCCTTGGTCTGATTGGGCAAACGTAGGAACGCTTCCCAACATGACCGTTACAATTGCTGCAGATGCAGCAATACCTATTAGATTATTCATAAGACTCCCCCGAACTGGTTACGAAGGGTAATGTTAACTAAAAATTAACCTGAGTCGAGTTCGCAGATATTTAGTTATAAAATTAAGGTGTAATTGTAGTTGTTTGGATACAAGGATAGGCTTATTGTTTCTAATTTAGCTACAATGTGGCCTCGCCCTTTGTGACTGTTTCTACCCATCCGTATCCGATTGCTGGTCGAATTTTGTGTAATAAGTTTACCGTCTGTTTTGCTCGTGTTCAAAGCGCTGTAGGGCGATCCGTTCATTTTGCTCGTTCTTGCGGTTTTCGATCATGCAATTTTCAACATATCCCAGATGATGCTCTATAGCTTCGCGCGCGGCTATAGGATCCCGTGCAATAATTGCATCGTGAATGGCACGGTGTTGATCCAGTAAAGCTTTGCGTGTGGTACGAACTTTGAACATAACCTGGCGGTTATAGAATACGCCTGCCCGTAACATTTCGAACATAGCGCGCATCATATGCAGCATAAACACGTTATGGGACGCTTCGATGATTGCCATCTGAAACTCTGCGTCCAAGGCGGATTCCTCTGCCGGATTGCGCTTGCAATGGGCTGCTTCCATTTTCTTGAAAATTGCAGTGATGACTTTTAAATCGGTTTCGGACGCAAGCCGCGCGGCACGTTCTGCGGCCATACCCTCCAAATCTCGCCGAAATGAGATGTAATCGAATAATGCTTCGTCATGGCTGGCAAAAAGTTGGATCAAAGGCTCGGAAAATGCACTGCTAAGAACGTCTGCGACATAAATGCCCGACCCTTTACGGGTCGCTAAAAGTC
>JAJFHY010000112.1 GCA_021775375.1 Amylibacter sp.
ATTGGCCGTGTGTTTATTGAAATAGAACAAGAAGCATTTCGTATGGTGACTAAATAACGGTCACTTTAATTCGGTTGGTGTATGCCAACCATAACACAGGAGTAGTCATATGACTAAAAAAGACGAGGCTGCAACAAACAGCCGCCGTGATTTCCTAAAAATGGCATCCGTTGCAGCACCCGCTGTTGCTGTCGCTGTGACAGGTGAGGCCGCTGTTGCGGAAACGCTTGATCAACACGAAGACAAAGGTCTGCAAGATACTGCCCATACACGGGCTTACTTTGAAACTGCCCGCTTCTAGGCGGACACGATCACACAAAGCGGTGCGAGGTTGCGAAACGCCCAGACCACTGTGAAGACAAAAAGACTATGATTTTGGCAATTCTGCCATACCAACAATGGAGAAAATATTATGCTCAGGAAAAAGACCAATGGGGTTGCGAGACGCCCCCAACGGACAAGCCTCCTGTCCAAGGTAGCAGAGAAATCTGTTGACCGTCGTTCATTCCTTCGGGGATCAGGTTTAGCCATCGGTGGCTTGGCTGCGATTGGTGCAACAGCAGGTTCTGTGACAAAGGCATCTGCACAATCCGCTGTGAGTGACGCGGTTAAAACTGTTAAATCCGTATGCACCAACTGTTCTGTCGGCTGTACTGTCATGGCAGAGGTCGACAATGGCGTTTGGGTCGGGCAAGAGCCCGGTTTTGACAGTCCGTTTAATCTTGGATCACATTGCGCCAAAGGTGCATCTGCACGCGAAGCCGCGCATGGCGAACGTCGCCTGAAATATCCAATGAAAAAAGAAGGCGGGGAATGGAAACGCATCAGCTGGGAACAGGCGATTGACGAGATCGGCGACGGTATGATGAAAATCCGCGAGGAAAGCGGGCCGGACAGCGTTTACTGGCTTGGATCCGCCAAACACAGTAACGAACAGGCTTATCTGTTCCGCAAGTTTGCTGCCTATTGGGGCACGAACAACGTGGATCACCAAGCCCGTATTTGTCACTCGACAACTGTTGCCGGTGTTGCCAACACATGGGGCTACGGCGCCATGACCAACTCTTACAACGACATCCACAATTCGCGTTCAATTTTTGTCATTGGCGGGAACCCTGCCGAGGCACACCCTGTGTCCTTGATGCATATCCTGAAAGCCAAAGAGGAAAACAACGCACCGCTTATTGTTTGTGATCCGCGCTTTACACGCACAGCCGCGCATGCAGATGAATATGTGCGCTTGCGTCCCGGTTCGGATGTGGCCCTGATCTGGGGTTTACTCTATCACATCTTCGAAAATAAATGGGAAGATACCGAGTTTATACGTACGCGTGTATACGGTATGGACCAGATTAAAGACGAAGTGAAAAAATGGAACCCTGAAGAAGTTGAACGTGTCACAGGCGTTCCGGGCAGCCAGTTAAAGCGCGTTGCGCATACATTGGCAAACAACCGTCCAGGAACTGTGATCTGGTGCATGGGTGGAACGCAACATACTACTGGTAACAACAATACGCGTGCCTATTGTATTTTGCAGCTGGCCCTTGGCAACATGGGCACAACTGGTGGCGGTACCAATATTTTCCGTGGCCACGACAATGTACAAGGTGCCACTGACGTTTGTGTTCTTTCACACTCTCTACCTGGCTATTATGGCCTGTCCGCAGGGGCTTGGGCGCATTGGTCGCGTGTTTGGGGTGAAGACCTAGACTGGATGAAAAGCCGTTTTGATAGTATCAAAGACAAAGACGGTAAAGAACAGCCTTTGATGAACATGAAGGGCATTCCTGTATCGCGTTGGATTGATGGTGTCTTAGAAGACAAGGACAACATAGATCAGCCCAACAATGTGCGGGCAATGGTTTTATGGGGCCACGCACCAAACAGCCAGACACGTGGTAAGGAAATGAAAACCGCGATGGAAAAACTCGACATGCTTGTTGTTATTGACCCATATCCAACAGTATCGGCTGTTATGCATGATCGTACGGATGGTGTCTATTTGCTACCGGCTTCGACCCAATACGAAACTCGTGGCTCTGTCACTGCTTCAAACCGGTCGTTCCAGTGGCGTGATAAAGTTGTTGAGCCTGTGTTTGAATCACTACCTGATCAAAATATCATGGCGATGTTTGCCAATAAATTTGGTTGGGCAGATCGGTTTTTCCGCAATATCAGTATGGAAGGTGAAAACGCTCCAAACGTCGAGGATATTACCCGTGAATTCAACAGTGGGATGTGGACAATCGGTTATACGGGTTGTTCGCCAGAGCGGATCAAATCGCATATGGCCAATCAACATACATTTGATAAAACCACATTACAGGCCGTTGGTGGCCCGAATGATGGTGAGTATTATGGTATGCCTTGGCCATGTTGGGGTACAGCCGAGATGAAACATCCCGGTACGCCAAACCTTTATGACATGTCCAAGAAAGTGTCTGAAGGTGGCCTGACATTCCGCGCCCGTTTCGGTGTGGAACGTGAAGGTACCAACCTGTTGGCGGAAGGTGTATATTCCAAAGGGTCTGAAATTCAGGACGGTTATCCCGAGTTTACCATGGCCATGCTCAAAGAGCTTGGGTGGGATAGTGATTTGACCGCAGAAGAACGCGCGTCTATTGAAGCCGTCGCCGGTGACAAGACAAACTGGAAAACCGACCTTTCGGGCGGCATCCAGCGGGTGGCGATCAAACACGAATGCGCACCATTTGGTAATGCCAAGGCGCGTGCAGTTGTTTGGACGTTCCCGGATCCGGTCCCAATTCACCGTGAACCGCTTTACACTAACAGACGTGATCTTGTGGCTGACTATCCAACTTATGATGACAAGCAGGCATATCGCCTGCCGACATTATATGCCTCAATCCAAAAGCAGGATTTCTCGAAAGAGTACCCAATTATCCTGACTACCGGACGGCTGGTTGAATATGAAGGTGGTGGCGATGAAAGTCGTTCAAACCCTTGGCTTGCAGAATTGCAGCAAGACATGTTCGTCGAGATCAACACACGTGATGCAAATAACATCGGTGTGCGTGATGGACAGGACGTTTGGGTCGAAGGTGCCGAAGGGGCTAAGCTAAAAGTAAAAGCTATGGTCACGGAACGTGTGGGCACTGGTGTTGCATTCTTACCGTTCCACTTTGGTGGACACATGGAAGGCAAGGATCTGCGGGATAAATATCCCGATGGTGCAGCACCCTATGTCTTGGGTGAGGCTGCAAATACTGCCATGACCTACGGCTATGACAGTGTAACGCAAATGCAAGAGAGCAAAGTGTCTCTCTGCAAAATCTCAGTAGCTTAAGGAGGGCTGAAAAATGGCAAGAGTTAAGTTTCTATGTGATGCTGAACGTTGCATTGAATGTAATGCCTGTGTGACGGCGTGTAAGAATGAACACGAGGTGCCTTGGGGTATCAACCGTCGTAAGGTGGTCACAATCAACGATGGTAAACCGGGTGAACGCTCGATTTCTATTGCGTGCATGCATTGTTCAGATGCACCTTGTATGGCTGTGTGTCCTGTGGACTGCTTCTATCAATCCGAAGACGGTATTGTGTTGCACTCCAAGGATTTGTGTATCGGTTGTGGATATTGCTTCTATGCATGTCCATTCGGTGCACCACAGTATCCTCAAGCGGGTAACTTTGGTAGCCGCGGCAAGATGGACAAATGCACATTTTGTGCAGGTGGTCCCGAGGAAGATGGCTCTCAAGCTGAATTCCAGAAATATGGCCGCAACCGTATTGCGGAAGGCAAGCTGCCGATCTGTGCGGAAATGTGTTCAACCAAGGCGCTTTTGGCAGGGGATGGAAATACCGTGTCAAATATTTACCGGGAACGTGTTGTTTCACGTGGCTTTGGTTCTGGTGCATGGGGCTGGGGTACGGCCTATGGCACCAAAAACGGTGGTTAACTAGCAAAAGATAAAATAGGGCGGCGGATTTTATGCCGCCCTGTTTTTAAATTATAATATGGGTTTCTGCGATGTTTAAACGAACAATTCTTTCTGCTGTCATTTTTATCCTTATAAACCTGACCTCTGGTCTTGCGCTTAATGCACAAGAAAGCACAACGGATGCCCGTTCAAGCACAGGTGGAGCGCAAACCCTTGACGACATAATGACCCGCCAGAATAAACAAAAGATTGATGACAGTTTTCGTAGGAATGCTACAGGTGATTCAAACTCAGCTGCTGCTACTATTGACCAGCTAGGCACACTGGGTGGCACATCAGACTCAGAGGTATTCCGTGCTCTACGCTACGGTACAGCTGATGTTACGGTAAGTGCAAATGGTCCTGCTGCAAACGTAATCATACAAGATAGTGGCATGCGTTGGCTTGAATTCCGTAAAGGCCCATTGAAAAACGTTGGTGGTTATTTGCTATTGGGTACGCTGATATTTCTAGCTCTCTTCTATATATTCCGTGGCAAGATTATGATCGAAGGTGAAAAAACCGGCGTTAAAATAGAACGATTTAAATTGATTGAACGTTTCGGCCACTGGCTAATGGCAGGGTCTTTCATAATCCTTGCCATAACAGGGCTTATATCCTTGTTTGGTCGTTTCGGATTAATACCGTTGATTGGCAAGAGTGCATATTCGTCGATTGTAAGCGTTGGCAACTTTATTCACCACTGGTCAAGCTGGGGCTTTATGCTTGGACTCGTTCTGATTTTTCTTATGTGGGTCGTGGACAATATTCCCAAGAAACATGATCTTAAATGGTTAGCACAAGGGGGCGGCCTATTCACCAAAGGGGTGCATCCACCTTCAACAAAATTCAATGCAGGTCAAAAAATCATCTTTTGGATCGTCATCCTATTTGGAGTGAGTATTTCTGTCTCTGGTCTATCTCTGCTATTTCCGTTCCAAATAGCGCTGTTTTCCCCAACCTTTGAGGTTTTAAATGCAACCGGTCTATCCAGCCTGTTTGGTTCGGGAGACCTAAACACAAACCTTGTTCCGCATGAAGAAATGCAACTCGCACAAACCTGGCATGCGATTGTCGCCTTTGGCTTCATTGCCGTCATTTTTGCACATATCTATATAGGATCAGTTGGTATGGAGGGTGCAATAGATGCGATGAAACCTGGCGGTGTTGAAGAACAATGGGCCAAAGAGCATCACGGGCTTTGGCTGGAAGAAATTAAGAAAAAACAAACTGCTACGCCTGCGGAATAGAGGACACTAAATGAATAAACGGCTTTTATTAACTTGCTGCATAATTGCGTCACTGATTTTGGGAACAATAGTCACTGCGGGCGAACAAAAGCGTATTCTTGTTCAATCCACCACGTCCACACAAAACTCTGGGCTATACGATTATCTGGTGCCTTTGTTTGAAGATGAAACAGGATACCGTATAGATGTGGTTGCTGTGGGAACGGGGCAAGCCATTAAAAATGCGATGAATGGAGATGCGGATGTTTTATTCGTACATGCCATGCAAGCCGAATTGAAATTCGTTGAACAGGGTTATGGTGTTGAACGTTACGACGTAATGTATAACGATTTTGTTTTTATCGGTCCCAGGGACGACCCAGCTAATCTTGCATCAACTAATACCGTGGCGGGGGCATTGAATGCCCTGCAAAACAGTCAGCAACCTTTTATTTCGCGCGGCGATGACAGTGGCACCAATAAAAAAGAACTACACCTGTGGAAAGCAGCCGGACTAAGCCCAAAAGGTGACTGGTACCGCGAAACCGGTTCCGGCATGGGTACCACCATTCGCATGGCGATTGAGATGCGGGGGTATACCTTGACAGACCGCGCCACATGGATCGCGTTCAAAGCAAAAGAGGATTACCGCATCTTGTTAAGTGGACCATCCGAGTTGTTCAATCAATATGGTGTGACAGAATTGAACCCTAAAAAATTCCCACATGTAAATACAAAAGGCGCGACTGCGTTCATAAATTGGCTTCTCAGCCCACGCGGTCAAAAAATCATTGCCGATTATCGCGTGGATGGTCAGCAGCTGTTCTTCCCTAATGCACAAAAGACTGCGTCAAATTAGAAGAAATTACCGCCGGATTTTTCAAGCAATGTTGCAGCCAATTTTTGCCCAAGGGCAGGGCCGTCCACTGCAGGGCCGCTGATTTCACCCATGACCTGATCAGAGCCATCAGTGCGCAAGATTTGGCCACGTAATGTCATCACATCCCCATCCAACGTTGCCAGCCCCCCAATCGGGGTCTGGCACGAACCATCGAGTGCTTTTAGAAACGCACGTTCAGCGGCCAATCTAAGCGCTGTATTTTCATCAGCTATCACTGATAGCATTGCTTGCATTTTTGAATTATCAGCCCGCCTTTCTATTCCTATCGCACCTTGTGCAACTGCGGGTATTATTTCATCCACTTCTATGGCAGATTGCGCAATATCCGCATTTCCCAAACGATTCAGGCCAGCCATTGCCAAAAATGTGGCGTCTGCTACGCCTTCTTCCAGTTTTCGAAGACGGGTTTGAACATTGCCGCGAAATTCCACGACTTCAATATCGGGGCGCATATGCATGATTTGTGCACGCCTGCGCAAACTGCTTGACCCAAGCTTGGCGCCTTTTGGCAAATCGGCGATCGATGCATATTTAAGAGACACAAAAGCATCGCGCACGTCTTCGCGTGGTAAATAACAATCCAGAACCAACCCGGCGGGTTGTTCCACAGGCATATCCTTCATCGAATGAACAGCTATATCTATACTTCCGTCCAGCAAAGCATCCTCGATCTCTTTAGTGAACAAGCCCTTACCGCCAATTTCCCCCAATGGGCGGTCTTGAATACGATCGCCAGTGGTTTTTATCACGACAACCTCGAAGCCGTCTTTTGGTAAATCATGTGCAGCCATCAATCTGTCGCGGGTTTCATAGGCTTGTGCCAAGGCTAAAGGTGAGCCGCGTGTGCCAATTTTGAGAATAGGTTGCGTCATAGTTTCTCTTTTATAAAAAATCGTTGATTTCATCTCCACTTATCATCCGAAACTTGCTATTGCGAGTGCGAATGAAGGATTAATACTGTGACACAAAGCATCAAACCGATATTGCGCGCCTTGAGTGGTGAAACACTTCAAACCCCACCCATCTGGATGATGCGTCAAGCAGGACGATATCTACCGGAATATATGGCCACACGTGCAGAAGCAGGTGATTTCCTGTCACTCTGCTATAATTCCGATCTAGCCACAGAAGTAACCCTACAACCTATCCGCCGTTACGCATTTGACGCGGCAATTGTGTTTGCCGACATCCTTTTGGTGCCGCAAGCTCTGGGGGCAAAGCTTTGGTTTGTAACCGGTGAAGGGCCTCGCCTGTCCACTATTACGTCAATGGATGACTTAGGCAAACTCGGCTCGGTTGACGACATCCATGAAACTTTGGCGCCGATTTATCAAACCATACGCAACTTGTCAGAGGCTTTACCAAAAGAAACCGCTCTTATTGGTTTTGCAGGTTCTCCGTGGACGGTTGCAACTTATATGATAGCCGGGCGTGGAACGCCTGATCAGGGGCCAGCTCATATGTTAATGCGTGAAAACACCCCCGTGTTTGATGCTTTGATAGAGCGCATAACAGATGCAACAATTCTTTATCTGTCAGAACAGATCAAAGCGGGTGCGGAAATTGTGAAACTCTTTGATAGCTGGGCTGGCTCTTTGAACGGTGAAGCTTTTGATCGCTATTCAATAGCTCCACACGTCAAAATTGTAACTGCTTTAAAAGCCCAATTTCCTGATGTAAAAATCATCGGCTTTCCACGGGGGGCAAGTGAAAAATATATCGACTTTGTGGATCAAGTTGCCGTTGATTGTATTGCCGTGGACAATGGTACAAACTCAGTATGGGCGGCAGAAAACTTGCAACCAAAAATGTGTGTGCAAGGCAATCTGGATCCGTCATTGCTGGTTACTGGTGGTGAAAAATTGATTGCGGAAACTAAACGCGTGGTGGACACGTTCAAAAATGGACCGCATATCTTTAATCTAGGGCACGGCATCACACCCGATGCGTCGCCTGAAAACGTCAGCAGAATGATCGAGGCTATTCGGGGGTAAACCCGCGTTTCATCAAATCATAAGGGTGTTTCCAACCATCTAACCCGGTAATGCGGTCAAGCCAGGCGTCTATATGCGGCCAGTCAGCACGATCGAAACCGAATGGTTCAGGGTAATATAGGTACCCGCAACAGGAAAAATCCGCCATTGTCGGATAATCTGCGGCAACCCAGTTTTTATGCTTAAGGTGAGCATCTAGGACTGTATAAGCAGCTTTCAAACGACCTTCAAAAAACGGAAACACCGCTGTTGGGCGTTTATCTTCCGGTAGGAAATTCATCAAAAACCGCAACATACCCGCTTGTGATGATAATTTGTGATTATCCCATAATATCCAGCGCAAAACTTCGCGACGATCAGCTTCCGTCTTACCGCCAAACTTTCCTGTTTGTTGTGTAATATAATCCTGTATCACGCCAGATTGGCTAATATTTACATCGCCGTGAATTAAAACCGGTACTTCGCCCATTTCGTTGATTTTCTTATAAGCTTCCTGACGTGTCTCTCCCATAAAGAAGTCAACGAATATTGGCTCCCAATGACACCCTGCGAGTTCCAGAGCAAGAGCGGCCTTATAGGCATTTCCGGATTCAGCGAAGCAATATAATTGGTATTCTGACATGGGGCGATCCTTTTACATTTTAATGACAGTTAGAGAATGAAAACACTCTAAAGGCAACTTCTATAGTGTACCTATCAGGCGTGTCACTTTATAATCCCTTCTAAGACAGGAGCCCCAATGGATATTGTACATCTGAAAACCTTTGTCGCTGTGGTCGAGGAAAAAAGCTTTACCGGAGCGGCTTCACGTCTTGGTGTTGCCAAATCGGTTTGTTCACGAAGGCTGTCCGAGTTGGAAACCGATCTTTCTTCGCAATTGGTTAACCGGACAACAAGATCCGTGGTACCAACTGATGCGGGATTGCAGTATTATCAAAATTGTATCGATATTCTGGATCAGTTGGACGCGGCTAATCAGCAGGCCAAAAATGAAACATCTGTGGTATCAGGGCGACTAAAACTGTCTTTACCACTGGATTATTGTCAGATTGTTTTACTACCAAAACTGGAAAGCTTCGCAAAAACCTATCCCGAGACGCAGTTGATGTTAGAGCTTTCAGACGCGTATGTTGATCTGGTTTCTGGCGGATTTGATGCAGCTGTTCGGGTTGGAACACTTAGCGATTCTGGACTTTACGCACGTAAAATAGGGCAAATGCATTCAGTATGCTGCGCATCACCTGCGTATCTAAGCGAACATGGAACACCGCAGTCAGTGGATGATTTATCTGATCATCAGTGTTTACGCTACTCAAACCTATCAAGTGGCAGTGAGTGGATGTTTTACAAAGACGGTGTTGAGATACGTAAAAGAGTGCAGGGGCGTTTCACGGCCAACAATGGTATGCACCATAAAGGTTTGGCCATAAATGGTCATGGCATTGTTTATTTACCTGATTTTATAGCACAAGATGCCTTGGATAGCGGTGAGCTGGTTTCAATCTTAACGGATTACGACACCCTCACCTTTGATATCCATGTGGTTTATCCCGAAAAGAAAAATATGCGCGCTGTATTGCGCGCATTTATCGAGCATCTGGCGGATTAAGTCCCACGTGCAATTGCTGCTACACCGGTGCGGGCCACATCATTTAGGCCCAAAGGGCGCATCATCTCTGCGAAAGCGTCAATTTTTTCAGGTGTACCTGTCAATTCGAATACAAAGCTTTCTAATGTGCTGTCTACCACTGATGCGCGAAATATCTGTGCGGTGCGTAAAGCTTCCACACGTTTTTCGCCCATACCAAGCACTTTGAACAATGCAAGCTCGCGTTCCACCGAGGGACCTTCAACAGTTAGGTCGTGTACTTCATAAACCGGTATCATACGCCCAAGTTGTGCTTTGATTTGCTCAATAATTGAGGGAGTACCAGTTGTAACAATGGTGATCCGTGATCTGTTGCCTTCATGATCTACTTCAGCAACTGTCAGGCTTTCGATATTGTAACCACGACCTGAAAACAGACCAATGACACGGGCCAAAACACCCGCTTCATTGTCAACAAGAACCGCAAGCGTGTGGGTTTCCTCGGTATCACCTATAAAACTTTTTAGGTCATAAGCGCTGTGGCTTGATGTACCTTTTTTCAATTTTACCGCGTTCATTTTATATTCCTTTTCATATGAGATTGGGAATTGGTCTAAACCAACACCGCACCACCACCGTCAATCGCATTTTGAGTGTCAGCATCACCCATCAACATTTCATTATGGGCTTTACCTGATGGGATCATCGGGAAACAATTTTCATGCTTTTCTACGATACAGTCAAATATCACCGGACCGTCATATTCCAACATCTCGATGATGGCATCATCAAGCTTAGCTGGATCTGTGCACTGAATGCCTTTGCCACCAAAAGCTTCAGCAAGTTTAACAAAATCAGGTAAGGATTCTGACCATGAATGAGAATAACGCTCACCATGCAACAATTCTTGCCATTGACGAACCATGCCAAGACGTTCGTTGTTTAGAATGAACTGTTTTACGGGTGCACGGTATTGTACGGCTGTGCCCATTTCCTGCATGTTCATCAACCAACTTGCGTCACCTGCAACGTTAATGACCAGACTATCGGGGTGTGCAATTTGTGTTCCAACGGATGCAGGCAAGCCGTAACCCATTGTACCCAAACCACCTGATGTCATCCAACGGTGTGGTTCTTCAAAGCCCAAGTATTGAGCGGCCCACATTTGATGCTGGCCAACTTCTGTTGTCACGTAACGATCCATATCCTTTGTCAGCGCTTCCAAGCGTTGCAGTGCATATTGCGGTTTGATGATCTTTTCAGAATTCTTATACGAAAGACAATTGACCGCACGCCATTCATCAATTTGAGCGTGCCATTTTTTGATCTCGACAGTTTTCACTTTTCGCCCACGTGACTTCCATATTTTCATAAGGTCTTCTAGAACATGACCAATATCACCAAGTATAGGCACATCCACATGGATGACCTTGTTGATCGATGATGGATCAATGTCGATATGAACTTTCTTTGATTTTGGGCTGAATGCATCAATGCGTCCTGTGATGCGATCATCAAATCGTGCGCCAACGCAAATCATCAGATCGCAGTCATGCATTGCCATATTGGCCTCATAAGTACCGTGCATGCCCAACATACCCAACCAATTATCGCCAGATGCAGGGTAAGCCCCAAGTCCCATCAATGTGGATGTGACCGGAAAATTTGTCGCTTTAACCAACTCGCGTAACAATAGGCTGGCGCCTTTACCGGAATTGATTACACCGCCACCAGTATATAATACGGGTCTCTCTGATTTTTCCATCAAATCGACAAGAGCAATTATAGCATCTTTGTCACCTTTGACCTGTGGCTGATAATGGCCCAAATCTGCTTTGGCAGGTGCTACATACTTACCGTTGGCAAATTGCACATCCTTGGGGATGTCAATCAATACAGGTCCGGGGCGGCCGCTGGTGGCGACATGAAACGCTTCATGTATAGTGCCGGCCAACTTGTCTGTATCTTTTACAAGCCAGTTATGTTTGGTGCAGGGGCGGGTGATACCAACAGTATCAGCTTCTTGGAATGCATCGGAACCGATCATGAAACTTGGTACCTGACCCGTTAATACAATCAATGGGATGCTATCCATTAAGGCATCTGTCAAACCCGTAACAGCATTCGTGGCACCGGGGCCAGATGTTACAAGAACAACACCTGGTTTACCTGTCGAACGTGCATATCCTTCAGCAGCATGGGTAGCGCCCTGTTCATGGCGCACAAGGATGTGACGTATGTCGTTTTGCTGGAAAATTGCATCATAAATTGGAAGCACAGCACCGCCAGGATAACCAAAGACGGTATCCACACCTTGGTCTTTTAAGGCTTGTACAACAATATCCGCACCGGTCATTTGACGACCCATAGTCTTTCTCCTTTATTTCAGTCATAAAAAAACCCCCGAATTCTGGGGGCGCAGGTTAGCGAATACGGGAATTTACCGTTTTCGCGCTGCGCGCGGGCCCGCGAGGACTACAATATGAACTGTTATTATCATGGGGGCAGAATATCCTCGATTACACAGAGGTCAAGGCACAATAAGGTATTAATATTCTATTAAAGTGTAAAAAGATGTAATTATAGTACAATAATATTTTTATAGCGTAATATAATTATGTATTTTAGTAATTAAATAACTTTAAATTACAAATTACCAGTTCTAAGAACATCAGGAAGACTAATAGCTGCTACCTGTTCAGAGATAGGGTCAGCCCCATCTGTATTCTCCTGGGGTTTAAAGTCTTCGGGGTTTTCCAAAGCCATCCAATCCCCATTGGTGAATACTTCTAATGCATCAAAACCGGACTTATATCCCATTTTTGGGCTGCCCGGCACCCAATAGCCCAGATAAACATATGGTAGGTCTGCTTCTTTTGCGATCTCGATATGGTCGAGGATCATGTAAGTTCCAAGGCTGTTTTTATGCATGTCAGGGTCAAAAAAAGAGTAAACCAATGACAGGCCATCTTCTAATAGATCCGTCAGGCAAACTGCTTTTAATTTGCCGCGTTCATTAATTGAGTGACGCATTGTATATTCCACAATACGGCTACGAACCGGAGTCTCTTCAACCATCGCGGAAAACTCGAACATATCCATATCTGCCATACCACCATCAGAATGGCGTGTTTCAAGATAACGTTTGAATAGTTTATATTGATGTTCTGTGGCCCAAGGGGCTGACGCATCGCGCATTATATGCGAATTTTTACGAAGAATACGTTTTTGTGATTTTGTTGGCTTAAAATCCGCAACACGAATTCTTGCAGACATGCAAGCGTTACAGTCGGTACAAGATGGACGGTATAAAACATTCTGGGATCGACGAAAACCCTGTTTGGATAAGGCATCATTAAGCGTGTTGGCATGCTCACCTTGTAAGCCTGCAAACAATTTACGCTCCAATTTACCTTCCAAATAGGGGCAGGGTTGGGATGCTGTTACATAAAATTGGGTTGCCAAAGGCAGTGAATGTCGCATTTTACTAAGACCGTTACTTTATTACTCATGAGCGTACCAGCATATCCGTAATCGGGCAAGGCGGCCAAATTATGACGAATTCGGCCTGTTTATTGCCGTTGTCCCGAGAAAATAATCATGCAAACCTTGCCCTCGCTCGTTTACCAGCATCATGACGATGGATATAACAAGGGTTAAAAATAATAGGGAAAAAGCAGTATAAAGCCCGGTATGCCATGCCGCTTCAACCACATTGAGTTTGTTGCCACTGCTGTTTCGGATTTCTACTCCGGTTACGATCATACCTAAAGTGGCCGAGTTTCGTGACAGGGTGAAGATACGGTAAGCGATATTTGTCACGAATAATAACAATGGAAAGATAAAGGCACCAAACCCAAAACTGACTAACACTAAAGCCGATGCGATCAGAATGATAATGATGAAATCAATCCCCCATGCTAACAGCCGTTTAAAGGGAACGCCTTCATAAAACTGTCGATCCATCTGTGGGTCGGGCAGGGCGCTTAGATCATGGTGAGTGCTTAACATTTGGTTTCCTGTAATTTGCTTCGCCCAATATGCGGGCGAAGCGGCACAGTCTCAAGGGGGAATAGAAAACTGTACTTACTGAGCTTTTAAGTCTTTTTCCCGATTATTCATGAAATCATCAAACTCGGTTTTGTCTTTGGCTTCACGCAAGCGTTGTAAAAAACCCTGAAATGCGGATTGCTCATCTTCAAGACGCTTCAAAGTATCTTGTTTATAGGTGTCAAATGCAGTGTTACCTGTTTCGATATGTTTTTTACGGTTATGGCAACAGCCAAAGAAAGAACGAGACATACGATTACTCCAGATCATGTAAAATAGGATCGCCAAACCAAGTGGCCAGACAAAGATAAAACTTAATATCATAGTGATAAGCCAGGCACCTTTCCCGCGCTCATCCAGCCATGAAACTGTATTGTTGAATAAAGACGATAACGTCGTCATTTATATTTCCTTTCGTTTGCTTATGTTAATCATATTAACATTGATACATTTAAGAGGTCTTTGCCGCAGTTCAAGGTGCTGCAGAACTATTTTTTAATTTTTATTAACACGTCATAAATAGAACAAAATTACGCCATTATGTTCTGCGATTGTCCTAACGTTAAGTAACAATGGAAGTTATTAGTTATGTGTAATATAATGGAAATGAAAGAATATCTAAACGCCTTTAAGAAAAACCAAGAGGGTGCGGTTACAGTTGATTTTGTGGTAATTACCGCAGGTGTTGTGCTGATTGGAGCAGCAGCAATGGCGACTTTAACACCGAAAGTTACAGCAGCAGTTGCTGCGATCTCTCTTTAAGGTTTAGTTTTCTTTGGGCAAAACGCCCAAGCCACGTAGGTAGATACCTAAGCCCGATTCCAATAGGTCTTCGGGTGTGAACGGCGATCTGGCGCCTGGTTCTCCGCGTGCATATAATTCCACGATACCGTGGGACATTGCCCAGATATGTTGACTGACCATCGTTGATGGCGGTTTTATTTCTGTGGGCATATTTGACGATAATTCGTCGGCTGCTTTTATCAATACATTCATCGCTCGATTTGCCACAGATGCCAATTCAGGATCTGCGTTTATAGAGACACCGCTTTCAAACATCGCAATATATTGACCAGGGTTTTTGCGTGCAAAAGCAAGATAAGCACGCCCAATGGCTTCCAGTGATGCAACAGCAGAGCCATTTCCCTTGTCATAAGCATATTCCATTAAGTCTGCGAATATTGAAAAACCCTGTTTTGCAACTTCGGCAATTAGATCTTCACGCCCCTTGAAATGGCGGTAGGGGGCAGCGGCCGAGACACCAGCCTGTTTTGCTGCCTCAGAAATGGTAAAGCCTGTCGGGCCTTTTTCTTCTATCAGTTTAATGGTGGCCGCAATCAATGCTGATTTTAGATTACCATGATGATAATTTTTCTTAACCATTCAATATTTCCGGGCCGGCGCATATTTTATGATCTGCGCTACATACAATATCACCATCTTTTTTGTTATACGGTATTTTAGACAGAACTGTTCTTATGGCGGCGATACGTGCACGACGCTTATCGTCAGTGCGGATGACATTCCAAGGGGCATGTTTTGTGTGGGATTTTGACAGGGTTTCGGAAATCGCAGCAGTGTATTCATCCCATTTATATAGGCCTTTTACGTCTATACCGGACAGCTTCCATTGTTTCAAACGATCGCTTTCGCGGTCAAGAAAACGCCGTAACTGTTCAGCACGCCCGACATTCAACCAAAGCTTCACGAGTATAATTCCATCGTCATCCAGCATTTTTTCAAAATCATTTACCTGTTGAAAGAAATGCTTGCGCTGATCCGGGTCACAAAAACCGAATACATGTTCAACCACACCACGATTATACCATGAACGGTCAAAAAATACGATTTGCCCGGCACTAGGCATGTGTTTGATATATCGTTGGAAATACCATTCAGTTTGTTCGGTTTCCGTCGGTTTTGAAAGTGCTATAACCTGGGCAGAACGGGGGTTCATGTTTTCACGAAAACGCTTGATTGTACCACCTTTACCCGCAGCATCACGACCTTCAAAAACAACTGCAATGCGTGCACCTGTTTCCTTGGCCCATGATTGCATTTTTACTAACTCAATTTGCAAATCCTCAAGTAAATCCTCATATTCATCACGGTTCTTGCGATTTTTATATGGGTATGATTCATCCAAGATATCACCCTTTTTTGCAGTTTTAACCGCATTTCGAATGTCTATTGGAGCGTATTTTTCAAAGAACTTCGAAATCGCACCATCAAACGGTTTTGGATATGTAATTTTGCCCATAATATCTCCTCGTTTACATCAATATGGAGGTTAGGATATGGGTTTGCAACTCTTATGGCACTAGCTATGCTTACGTATTATTAAGTCTATCAACTACCGCATAAACCGCCGCTTCTATTTGTGGGATAGCTAATTGATGCGTGCCATGTCCCATGTTTTCAACCACAACAAGATTGGCATGTGGAACTATTTTTAAAAACTCTTTGGCGTGAAATTGAACTGGAACAGACGTATCCAGATCACCATGTATCAGCTCTATTGGGATATCCAGCTTTGAATAAAGGTTTGACTGTTCAACGACTTGTGGCCGTAAGTTATTTAATTGACGTGCGTTCTCCACGAAAAATTTGAAACGAGCAGACATATTAACCCCAACATGATCAAGATAACCATTCGGGGCATTGCGCGGATCAAATACTGTGGCGTAGTTAGCTCGGAAAAAAGCATCGCCAAAATAAGCTGTGGAGACTGCCATTAAAGCAGGGCCAATCACAGGTTTTGACATAATCCGATAATTAAGATGGATATTTCCGGGCCAAGGCATGGAAACAGCGGAAATCAAAACCAGACCTTTGGTCAATTCTTTGTAATGTGTGGCCAGATGTAAGGCCAAGGAGCCACCATATGAAAATCCCATGATTATGGCATTCTGTATGCCAAGCTTATCTAAAGCTCGTTCAATTAGATGTGCTTGTTGGGCTAAACTTGCCCCGGGGTTTTCTAATATAGGAGTGTAGCCGTGGCCTGGTCTATCAAATGCAATGACAGTGAAATCTTTGGCAAATCGCGCAACATTGTCAAAAGTGAAATCTTTAACATGTCCACCTGCGCCATGTAGCATAACTAAAGCAGGACCGGAGCCTTGTTTCACATAATGCACAGGGACTCCCTCAACATCTATAAACTGGCCAATGGGCGGTGTATCTCGTTCAGCTTTTTCTGTGAATTTACGGGCGCGGTATACCGTTAAACAGGCTAAACACACCATAACACCACCCAAAGTGAACCATAACATTTCTATGATCCGATTTCAGAAAGATCGTATGGTGTGGTTTGGTATATCTCGTTGATCCAGTTTCCATATAATAGATGTCCATGTCCGCGCCATCGGTTCAATGGCGGTTTTGATGGATCGTCATTGGGGTAATAGTTACAAGGCACATTGATAAGTGTACCTTTTGCGACATCGCGGTCGTACTCTTCTTTCAACGTGCCACGATCATATTCAAAATGATTGAATATATAAAGCGCACGATGAGATGGGTCTTTCACAAGACAAGGACCTGTTTCTGCGCTGCTGATTAGGATATCAAGCCCGCTTGCAGCCTCAATTTCTGCTTGTTTGTTTTCCGTCCAACGACTTACCGGGATAACAAGGTCATCAGAAAACCCACGTAAATAGGGTGAGGAATGATCCAGAACCTGATGTCGGAAACAGCCGAAAGATTTTGCATCAAGCATGTGTTTATCAACGCCGTGGAAATGATAGATCATTGCCATTCCACCCCAACAAACACCAAAAGTGGAATGAACATTGGTTTGTGTCCAGTCCATTACTTCCTTTAACTCGTCCCAATAGGTCACATCTTCGAATGGTAGGTGTTCAATGGGGGCGCCGGTGATAATAAGCCCATCGAACTTGCGATGTTTGATTTCCTGAAAGCTCGTATAAAATGACTCCATATGATCCACAGATGTGGTCTTGGATTTATGTTCAGACATACGGATCAGTGTCAGATCTAATTGTAGCGGAGTGGCACCTATCAGACGCGCAAACTGGGTTTCCGTCTGGATTTTTTTAGGCATCAGGTTAAGTAATCCGATTTGCAGGGGTCTGATGTCCTGCTTGTTAGCGTCACCACGCGACATGACCATCACCCCTTCAGATTTTAGGATGTCATGGGCGGGTAGTTTGCTGGGTATTCTTATCGGCATTGGCTTACTTTCACGCTGAGGCTTTCAAATATGGGGTTTAACCCTGATCCTCAAGGGCATTAGATATCACTTTATCGAAATCCTCCGTTGTTTTTACACTATGCATGTCATCAGCTTTGATGGTGATTCCCCATTTTTGTGCTATGGCCTTGTAACGTGGCAGACGATTGCTGAGCAGGTGTTTATAGCCGAAACGGATGAAATCATCAGGATCAACTTTTTCCGGAGCCACTGATTTCTCCGCCAAGAACTTGTCCCAACAGGCAATCAGGAATTTTTCCGGGTAATACATTGGCTTGGGTGCCTTATTGAAACGTTCTACAAGAACATCAATATGATCATCGTTCCCTTCAATCCACACAGGTAGAAGATGCTGGGATATTAGTGACATAACCGGATCATTATCATCACCCGCATCTACGACCTCGACGACAGAACCAGAGGTGTCACAGATAAAATTATCGTAATCATAAAGATCTTTTGCCCTTTGAATGAAATGCACCGTATCTTTCATGGCATTAATCTCGGCATCACGGTGTAGCCGTTGGCGACGTAAGTATTCATCAAAAGGAATGCCGCCCTGTGTAGGGTCACCAGGTTTGCCAAGATAGGTGGACAAGGGCGATAGATCAGAAAACTTCAGGTTCGACGCGATGTAAATCGCATCCGCCCGCAGCAAATCCGCCAGAAACGGGTTGCGCATGGCTTCACGTTTAAAATTATCAGCTATATGTTCGCCCATATAACGCGTGCCAATGCGGTAATCGACACTGTAGTGAAACCAGTCACCGTGATCGCGCAAGATTTCACTAATATGGGTTTTACCAAGGCCGGACATGCCAAATAGCATTACTTTCTTGGCTTTGGCATTACGCCAATCTTTTGCGGAAGAATACAGCATTACGGCCTCATTTGATCTTTGGATTTATCCTAAAGCAAAAAAACACGTGAAGTTCAATTGTTTAACGCATTTATGGGCTTATTACGGGTTTCAGACCATATATTCACGTAATTCGACCCAAAGATGATTATGGCCCCCAATATGACCCATATATCCAAATGTTCATTATAAAATAACATACCTATCAGTGCGATAATCGGAAGGCGGGTGAAATCCACGGGCAAGACAATCGTGGCAGGTGCCAGCGCAAGCGCCGTTGTGATGCAAAAATGTGCAAACAGACCGCCCAAGCCCACGATGATGACCCAATGCAACGTATCATATGTCGGCAGTGCTATGTCGCCGTCATAGCCAGCGCAAATCAGACCAAAAATTAGTTGTAAAACGGTCATCCAAAATAAGATACAGATGATGCTTTGGTTGCTGGTTAATTTCTTGGTTGCAATGGCGGTTCCGGCAAAACAAATGGCGCATAAGGCAGCCGCGATGATGCCGATGGAAAGTCCTGCAACCCATGGGCGTGTAACCATTAAGATACCTGCAAATCCGATAAAAACGGCAGCAACACGCAAACGACTTAGCTTTTCGGACAATAAAAATGGTGCGGCCAGTGTGACCCATATAGGTACCGAGAATTCGAATGCGAAAAGATGTGCAAGCGGGATCATGGTGACTGCGAAAAACCACAGGTTTTGTCCCACAAAGTGAAACATATTGCGCAGAATATTAAGTCCAAGACGGTTGGTTCTAAATTCTCGGGTTTTACCCGTTGAAAAAGCAATGACGATAACAATGACAACACCGATTAAAGAGCGATACGTCATAATCTCAAATGTATCGAGTTGAAAGCTCATCTCGCGGCCTGCCACGGCCATGGCCGAAAAAGAGACAACTGCACCCATCATCCAAAGGACGGCTTTTAGAGTGTTGGAAACGGGTGCCGACATACATCTGGCTTTCTTTGTAAAAACCAGACGCTAGCGGCAATTCATGGAATTGCAATTGTTATTTGCAGGAGTTCACTGATTATCGTTTATGATACAATCCGGTCCTTCACCTGCAAATTTGGTGCAGATAAAGTCTGCTAAAAGCCCGAAAAGTGCAGCGTCTACTATCAGCCATAATGGTGAAGATAAAAATGTGCCATCGCCAAAGAAACCGATAAGCATGGCCCCGATTTCATCATAGATGAACAGCATCAGGATAAACCCCATCCATCCGCCTATCCATGGGCCTCGAAACCACCAAGGTAGAGGTATTTCAATCATGGGAACGTATGTCATAACGCCGGTTAGCCCGATCATTGCGCCAATAACGGTGTAATAAAACACAAAACCCCATTTATATGCCGTTGTCATTTCAGGAATAATATTCGGGAATAATAGAAACATGCCACCAGCCAAAACAAATCCCAAGGTTTTGCCGTAAGTGATGCGCATAATAAGAGATGGATTTTTAAACATGTGTAATATCCTTTCTGTATTTTAAAAGGATTATAGCACAGTTTTGCAATATGCGGCTTTGATCAAGGTCAGGTTTGGCTGTTAATGTTATTCACAGCCTTCGGTGATACTGTAATCGCGTGGTAGACCTGCGGTTATTTTTGCCCATGGGGATGCTTTTGTTCGTATCTGATGTGCATCAAATGCGGCGCGGCTTTCAAATGTTTCAGCCACCAGAAAACGACCCCTAATATCTGGGCAGGGCGTCACTTCAAATGAAATGCACCCATTTTCAGCACGGGTCAGTGCAATATGATCAACCACAGCCTCTTGAACAGCCGCCATGCGATCATCGGGGACATCCATGTGGCCCGTCAGGTGAACCAGTGTTATTCCCATTCGATTGTACCGGGTGGTTTTGAGGTAATGTCGTAAGTGACGCGATTAATACCTTCAACCTCGTTTATGATACGGGTTGCCGTTTCACCCAAAAACTCATGGCTGAACGGATAGTAATCTGCTGTCATTCCATCGACAGAATTAACGGCACGCAAGGCGCAGGCGTAATCATAGGTGCGCCCATCGCCCATTACGCCCACTGTGCGCACAGGAAGAATGGCAACGAAAGCTTGCCAGATTTTATCGTATAACCCGTGTTTTCGTATTTGGTCGATATATACCGCATCGGCTTTGCGTAGTATATCCAATTTGGCGCGTGTGATTTTACCCGGGCAACGGATAGCCAGACCGGGGCCGGGAAAAGGATGACGACCAACAAAACTGGCTGGCAGGCCCAATTCGCGCCCCAAGGCACGGACTTCGTCTTTGAATAGCTCTCGCAGCGGCTCGACTAATTTCAGTCCCATCTTTTCGGGCAATCCGCCTACATTATGATGAGATTTGATGGTAACGGACGGTCCGCCCGAGAAACTGACGCTTTCGATTACGTCTGGGTAAAGTGTACCTTGAGCCAAGAACTTGGCGCCGCCCACGGATTTTGCGTGTTTATCAAAGACATCGATAAACAAACGTCCAATAATTTTACGTTTGGTTTCAGGATCAGATTGGCCGTCCAACTCGCCTAAAAACAGTTCCTGCTCTTCGGCATGGATCAGTTTCATATTATAGTGGTCGCGGAACATCGTGACGACTTCTTCGGCCTCGCCTTGCCGCAGTAATCCGTGGTCGACAAATACGCATGTCAACTGATCGCCGATAGCCTCGTGGATTAATACGGCGGCAACGGAACTGTCTACGCCACCCGATAGGCCGCAGATAACTTGTTCGTTACCGACCTGCGCGCGAATATCGTCAATAGCCTGTTCGCGGTAAGCGTCCATTGTCCAATCACCTGTAAAACCCGCGAGCTTAACGAAATTTTCATAAAGCTTTGCGCCATTTGGTGTGTGATGAACTTCGGGATGAAACTGAACTGCAAAGAAATTGCGGCTAAGATCCGCAGTAATAGCATATGGCGCGTTGGGTGAAGTACCATAAACCTTGAAACCATCAGCGAGCTTGGAAACGTGATCGCCGTGGCTCATCCATACTTGTTCAATGCCTTCAGTAAACCAACCATTAAGGATACTGAGTTTATCCTCTGTTGGCGTGACAAAAGCGCGGCCAAATTCGGCGGTGCCATGTCCGCGTTCAACTTTGCCGCCAAGTTGGTGCATCATTACCTGTTGACCATAGCAGATTCCAAGAATGGGAAGTCCCATATCAAACAGGGTTTGTGGCGCGCGTGGGGCATTTTCATCGAAAACACTTGCAGGTCCACCAGACAGGATCACGGCCTTGGGCGCAAATGTCTTTATAAAGGCCTCATCGACGTTTTGAAATGGATGGATTTCGCAATATACGTGAAGCTCGCGCAAGCGACGCGCAATAAGCTGCGTAACCTGGCTGCCAAAGTCGATGATAAGAAGGCGGTCATGTGTTTGTGTGCTCATGATCGGGGTTTATTTTGCATCTGCTTTAAGTGCAAGAGGTGTTTGGTATGTCTGCTGCATGAAATTACGACAAGGGATGTCGTTTGCGGCCCGATTTGTGCGAATTTGCAGTGTGAAATTTTACAGAGCGTATTAAATTCAGCAGATATTTAAAATTGGGGATTCCTGAATGTCTGAAGAAGCCACATCCGAAAATTCTGGCCGTCGTCGCGCAAGAGGTGGCGGTGGTGCCGCACGTCGTGCAGAGCGTACAGCCGTAAAAATCGAAGCTGCGAAATATATCGAGCGCAATATTCCGAATTTTGAAATTCTGAATGAAGAGGCTCTGCAAATCATCGAAGCAAATGCTGAGGCAATTCTGGAAGAGATTGGCGTAAATTTTCTGGACAACCCTGCCGCACTTGAGCGTTGGCGCGAAGCTGGTGCCGACATTGATGGCGAACGGGTGCGAATTCCCAAGGGCCTTTGCCGTGAGTTGATAAAAACTGCTCCAGGTGAATATATACAACATGCGCGCAATCCAGACCGCAATGTGCGCGTTGGTGGTAACACAATGGTGTTGGCACCGGTTTATGGCCCTCCCTTCGTGCGTGATATGGATGGTGGTCGCCGTTACGCAACTATCGCTGATTTTCAGAACTTTGTAAAATTGGCCTATATGTCAAAATGGCTTCATCACTCTGGTGGTACGGTTTGTGAACCTACTGATATTGCGGTGAATAAACGCCATCTGGATATGCTTTATGCGCATATGACCCTAAGCGACAAACCCTATATGGGGTCAGTGACAGCACCAGAGCGGGCACAGGATTCAGTGGCAATGTCGGAAATACTTTTTGGCGGAAGCGTGTCGAATAAAACCGTGATGACGTCGCTGATCAATATCAACTCACCTATGACGTTTGACGATATCATGATGGGTGCAATGGAAGTATATGCAAAGAACAATCAAGCCTGTATCGTGTCGCCATTTATCGTCGGGGGGGCGATGGCACCTGTGTCTGTGGCTGGGACATTGACGCAGGCTCTGGCCGAAGGATTGGCTGGTGTTGCCTATAATCAGCTATGTAATCCCGGAGCGCCTGTGATTATGGGTGCGTTCGTTACATCGATTGATATGAATTCCGGCGCACCAACGTTTGGTACACCCGAAGCCAGTAAAATTCTATATGGAATGGGCCAATTGGTACGTCGTTTGGGTCTGCCATATCGTTCAGGTGGTGGGCTATGTGCGTCAAAATTACCAGATGCTCAAGCTGCATATGAAACAGCAAACACACTAAATGCAGCGTTGTTGGGCGGGGTGAATTTTTGCCTGCACGCAGCGGGTTGGCTAGAGGGCGGTCTTGTATCTTCATACGAGAAATTTGTAATGGATGCCGATCAATTGGGTATCTTGCATTCGATTGCCGAAGGTGTAGATATGTCCGAAAATGGACAAGCTCTGGGTGCAATTCACGAAGTAGGGCCGGGTGGGCATTATCTGGGGTGTGAACATACCCAAGCCAATTTTAAAGATGCGTTTTGGCGTACTGAAGTTCTGGATTATAAACCTTATGAAACATGGGCTGAAGATGGTGAAAAAGACACTATGACATTGGCAAATGCGCGGGTGAAAAAGCTGCTGGGTGATTATCAGCAACCAGCCATTGATCCTGCCATTGATGAGGCCTTGTTGGCATACATAGCTAAACGCAAGGAAAGCGAACCTGACGCATTTGGTTAAGGCTTATGCGGTTTCATAGATATTAAATTTAATTCTTGCAGCAGCGCTGCCATGATTGTGATGTGAAGTTTCATGTCATACGTGGCGCTGCCGCATATACGCGCGTATTCGAGTTCGCTTTCTTGCAATGTTAACCCCTGCAAAATTTGATATGGCTCTGAAAGAGTAAACGCGCCGATTAAGCGCTTCAAATCTTTTTTACGTGAATATGTTTTCAAACATATTTTTGCAGCGCTCAGTAATATTTTTGGGCGTGAAAAATTAAATAATACATCTTCAAGTTGCATGTCAATATTCCTTTTCTGAATGAATATTGACTGTGTATGGGCCGTGTTGCAAAAATATTTCTTATGCGTACGGGGTAGTTACATTTGTTTATTAATCTAAATAGATGATTGCCTGAAACCGTTAACCTTAATGAATTTTTCAATATAACAACCTTAAGTATAGTTAATAGAATGTGAACAGGAGGACTATGTGCTGGATTCAAAACAGTCTGAATTAAAGAGTAATAATAAACCAAAACCCGTTTCTTATCTAACAACATGCAATACGACTATACGCGAATATATTGATCATGTTGAAAATGGCATTCCCTTGCGTGAAATCGCAAAAAGAGACGGTGTTCACCCATCCACAGTCATGCGCCGTATACGTAAAATCGAAAACAGACGTGATGATCCACTATTGGATGACGCATTAATCCGTATCAGTAAACAATCCCAACGCATTTTAACAAGTAAAGAGGCATTTATGAACATTCCACATCCTAAATCTTTTAATGAAGCTCAAGTGAAAATCAACAAAGATATAATGCGTGTATTGCGACGTTTGTCCGAGAAAAATGCCTTTATGGTCATGTCTCTGGAATTGCAAAAAGCTGTTGTTATGCGCGGATCCGGAAAGGCCCAAATACGGTCCGCTGTTCTTTCACGCGAATTGGGTCAAAAAATGCTGCTAAAGGATTGGATTGAATGCTCTCATGCCGGCAAATTTGACAAATATGCGATAACAAATACAGGTCGTGCCCGGTTGAAACGTATGATAGCAGAGCATGAGGTTGATAGTGATAATGCTGGATTTGATGAGTTTGCCAGCCCATTTCTAGAACAGCATCGTGAATGGGGGCAGCGTTCGGTAAATTCTACTGATACGGGTCAACGTAAACAAATTCGGGTAAATTTGCGAGAAAGCCCGCTGAATATGCTGGGGCGTAAGACAAATAAGGATGGAAAACCATTTTTGTGTCGAGACTTATTAAACGCAGGAGAGCGTTTAAGAGAAGATTTTGAATTGGCGCAACTGGGCCCGCGTGTTACCCAAAACTGGGATCGGTTTCTGGTAGGATCTGATCGAGGAAATTTCGGGTCAAACGAAGGGGGCGGATCTTCTTCCGCTCAAAATCGCCTGAGCAAAGCATTGACCGCTCTCGGCCCGGGATTGGGCGATATAGCTTTGCGATGTTGTTGTTTTTTAGAAGGTTTAGAGGCGACTGAAAAACGTATGGGATGGTCGGCGCGTTCTGGTAAAATTGTTTTGCTTATCGCATTACAACGTTTGCGGATGCATTATGAAGAGGCTTACGGTGGGGTTTCAGATAGAATAGGTTAGCTTAATGCTTTGATGATTAGTGTAAAATCTGCTGATTTTAAGCTCGCACCGCCTATAAGACCTCCGTCGACATTGGATACTTGCCCGATGTCGGCAGCATTTTTCGGATTCATTGAACCACCATAGAGTATGCGTACCGATCGCCCAACACCTGTACCGAAACGGCGTTCCAGACGTGTTCGGATGTAATCATGAACTTCTCCAATTTGATCCAGTGTTGGGGTAAGACCTGAACCGATAGCCCATATAGGCTCATAAGCAATGACCAGATTATCTCCTGTAGCCTTGTCAGGAACGGAAGCGGCCAATTGTCCACCAATTATATCAATAGTGTTTGAAGCTTCGCGTTGAGCCAGGCTTTCGCCGATACAGACTATGGCTGTTAAGCCAGCCGCCCATGCCGCTTTGGTTTTGTCACGAACCATCGCGTCAGTTTCACTAAAATCTTGGCGGCGTTCTGAATGGCCAAGTATTACATATGTCGCACCGCTGTCAGCAAGCATTTCAGCAGATATTTCACCTGTATGTGCGCCGGAAGGGTTGGAATGACAGTCTTGTCCACCAATGGCTATGTCGTTGGAAATATCACTGGCGCTATGAATTAATGTTGAAGGCGTGCAGATCAAAACATCGCATGTATCTGCATTTACTGCTTCTGATATGTTTTTGATTTCCTGTAGATTGCCATGCAATCCATTCATCTTCCAATTGCCTGCGGCCAACTTTTTACGCATTGAATTACATGCCTTCGAATTTAATGGATTCGCCACATCC
>JAJFHY010000113.1 GCA_021775375.1 Amylibacter sp.
CTGCTTTCGGGTTAAGCCGCTGGTCAATGCAACGCGTACTGCTTCCTGTCTAAATTCTATTGTATGTTTCGTTCCCATTGTCGTTCTCCTTTTGCGCATAATACGCGGTTAAAGGAGCGGCACAATTCCGCGACAGGACCAGAAACAAAAATTAAAAAATGCGGAGCTCAATTTGCTGTGCATCGCTCACTCTAGTTTACGGAATCAATTTTTGATCAAAATTTATGTCAGAATAGGCTCTAAGCAGCCGTTGATCAAAATGAACCACATGTCTCTTCAGAGCCCATTACAACCCTTAACCAATTTTCCATCACCTCAATCCCCCTTTAAAAACTTATTTCAGCTTTCCGACATCAATCCCCTACGCAGGGGCTTTTCGTTTTGTGCAGTTTGCCCTAAAACCAGTACAAACATACCCAAGAACGGCCGAACCCATGCTTAAAACTCCTATCTATGCCATCAGTGACATCCACGGCGATCTTGTGAAACTGCTGGAGATCGAGGCCCGTGTTGTGGCGGATGCTGCCAAGCACAATATTACGGACTATACCGTGATTTACATCGGCGATCTGGTTGACCGGCGCGAAGACAGCAAAGGCGTGATCGCGCATTTGATCGCGGGCATTGCCGCCGGCAAGCCTTGGATCGTGCTGAAAGGCAATCACGACCGTATGATGCAATGGTTTTTGGAAGACCCCGACCGCCCTGACGATCATCTGAAACCCGGTTATAGCTGGCTTTACCACCGCATTGGCGGGCGTGAAACGCTGGCCTCTTATGGCGTTACATACCCGGATGATCTGGACTTACACGAGATTCAAAAGATGGCCCTTGCCGCCATTCCGCCCGCGCATATTGATTTCATACGCAATCTGCCGACCTATGTGGAAACCGACAAATACATCTTTGTGCACGCAGGTATCCGCCCGAATGTACCGATGGATCAGCAAACCGAGGATGATCTGGTCTGGATACGCGGGCCGTTCTTTGAATACACGGAAAGCTTCGGCAAACTGGTGATTCACGGCCACACAGTGATCGATCAGGTCACCGACTATGGCAACCGTATCAACATCGACACAGGTGCTGCATGGGGCGGCCCTATATCCGTGGTTTTCGTCGATGATAAGGGTGTGGTCGAGATAAACGCTGACGGGCAGCGGGTGGCGATTACCAAGGCCGAGGACGTGGCGACCTAAAGCTTGCTGTAACTCGGCAACCGATCCTTCAAAAAGGAATAGGTCTGCCTTGCCTTCGCAATCTCTGCGGGGTCAATCACAAGGTTTATAAGCTGTTCATCATGTTCGGCGAACCTGACAGGGGGGCGATTTTCGTCCATCCATGGATAGCAGAGCCGCGAGTTGCCATAGTGTTCGCCTGCCCTGTTCAAGCTGAGGAAAAATACCTGATTTTCCAATGCCCGCGTCGTGGTGAAATCATGCCATGTGGCAAACGATGCGTCGCGGTAATATGCGCCGCTATGCAGGATAACATCGGCCCCGTGATCCAGAACAAGGCTGCGGGTCAGCTCGGGTATGCGAATATCATAGCAAATGATAGGGGCGAAGGTCAGGCCGTTGACAGTGAACGTGAACAGATGATTGCCGCGTGTGAAATAGTCCTTTTCCATTGATGCCCCGTATTGCGCCAGATGCAGTTTGTCGTAATGCCCGACAAGCGCACCCGCAGGGTTTACAACCGCCAAGCTGATGTAGGTGCCGGTGTCATCGCGGCGCGCAAAACTATACGCCACATGGCAGTTGTAATCCTGCGCTACCTGTCGCCAGCTTTGAAATGACGGCCCGTCGATCGGCTCGGCCAACACGTCGAGATTGTCGAAAGCGGCGCGGGAATAATCCATGCTGGATAATTCCGGCAGAACCACCAGATCGGCAGGTGTTTCTTGCAATGCCGCCCTAACCTTGGCGGCGGTAGTGGCAAGATGCATATCGCGCTGATGCGCGGTCGTCATGGTGGGGATATCAATCTGGCAGGCAAGTATGCCAAGGGGATGTTGTGTCATGATTTATCATATTCCTGTCCAGTCATATCACCAAAAGCACAGCTTTGAATGATAGTCCAAATATTTACCTTACTATAGCAGGCAAACTGATCTAGGATAATATGATGAATAAAGAAATTAAAACCACCAAAGCCCCGCCACCTTTTTCCAATTACGCGCAGGCTGTCGCCACACCGGCAAATGCGCGTTGTCTTTATGTTTCGGGTCAGGTTGGGATAACAGCGAATGGTGATTTGCCCGATGATCCGGCCAAACAGCATGAACTGGCATGGGAAAATATCTTTGCGATATTGGCGGCCGACGGCATGGATAAAACCGACATCGTTGACGTGTTGGGGATTGTCACCGACCACGAACAGGTTCCAACCTACCGCATAATACGTGACAAGATGCTGGGTCAGCACAAATGCGCCTCCACCCTGTTGGTCTGCGGCCTTGCCGACCCTAAATGGAAGGTCGAGATCGCCGTGAAAGCCGCCAAAACAGACTGATACCGCGACCCCGTCCGCTTAGGCATATCCATATACGCACATCACCCTGCCTGCAGCAGGCCCGCATTAATCAGTTAAAGGTGTAGTCATTGCGGGTATCTCGATTTGGCATGGAAGATGCCTAACGGGTGGACATGTCATAATATATTCCTACCGGGTCCGCTTAGATTTAGGGTTTGTTTTCGTTGCAGTAAATTCTTCCTCTCATTTATGTGAGCACCCAAGAGTTGGGCTTCTCAGCTATGTTTGTTTGGTTTATGCTTTGAACAAAGGACGACATATGACAGCGAATTTACGGACAAGATGTAGTAATATACTTGAATGGATTGGGCGGCGGCTTGCAGGTAAGTTGCGCGTAGAAAGTTCCGGTTACAAACCTTATACGCCTTCAGATTTTGCAACACTTTCACGCACCCTGCAACCGGGTGATGTTTTGCTGGTTGAAGGTAATGAACGTGTTTCCATCGTCATCAAATATCTAACGCAGTCAACATGGTCACATGCGGCCATTTTTGTGGGGGATGCCCTGCCCGCACCTGAAGACGGCCAAGAGCGCGACCAGTTGGTTGAGGTCAATTTAGGCGAAGGGTGTGTAGCGGTGCCTTTGTCAAAATACGAAACTTTCAATACGCGGATCTGCCGGGCAAAAGACCTGCGCAAAAAAGATCGTGAATTAGTGGTGGCGTTTATGGTCGGTAAACTTGGTGTAAAATACGATTTACGCAACATTTTCGATTTATTACGCTATTTTTTCCCGACACCACCCGTTCCCGTCCGCTGGCGCAGACGCATGATTGCCTTTGGTTCCGGCGACCCGACCCGCGCGATATGCTCATCACTTATCGCACAGGCCTTTCAAGGCATCCAATACCCAATCCTGCCCAAAATATTGGTTGAAGGTGCCAAAGGGGATTTTGCGCGGCGCGAAATGCTGCAAATCCGCCACCATTCATTGTTCACCCCCAGGGATTTTGATTTATCACCCTATTTCGAGGTTATAAAACCAACGCTTGCCAAAGGTTTCGACTATCGCAATCTGGTCTGGGAAATACCGGAGCACGATGAGGCGTTGATTGAACAATCTTTGAAGGAAGAATAACTATTCCGCCTTTATCATCTCCCAGAGCTCATCCTTAAGGGCCATACGTTTTTTGCGCATGGTTTGTTCGGTTAAATCGTCTGTGGGCTCAACGTTGGTTTCAGAGCGGTGAATACTGCGATTGATGACATGATATTCATCGTAAATCTTTGTAAAATGGGCGTTTTCAGCTTTCAACTTGCGAATTGCATCTACTTGTTCGGGGAATTCTTCGACCAGTTCATGTGGGGTATGTGACATGAATATCTCCTCTATTTTCAGGTTCGTTAAGCACCTTAACCGCCTGCACGACCGCCCCGCTTTGACCTAGATCAAACAATAAGGCGCAATGTGATTATTCCTGAATATATGCTAACCAATTGGCAATCTCAGTGGTTCTGGCGGCATCATGTAAATCCTGCGGCATTGCTCCAAGACGGGATGCTGCAACAGTATCACACGCGGCTGCACGCAAATCATCTACCATGCTCTGCCCTTGTGCAAAAATGCTGTCTTTATCCTGCACGTAATCTGCAATCGCAGCGATAGGTAATTCGGGGTGATACTGCATGCCCCAAAAGTCCACACCATTTGCAAGATATACCATCGCCTGCACAGGGCTGTGTGCATTGTCTGCGACCAGAATTGCCGCTTCAGGCAGGCGTTGCACCTCATCACGGTGCACACATGGGGCACAAAATACATCCCTGCGACCCTGCATCATCGGATGCATTCTGCCTGTAGGCGTCAGACTTATATCGCGTGCCAAACCAATTTCCATACCCTTGGGAGACGGCCCGACCGCACCACCCAGCAAAACTGCGGCAAGCTGTAATCCGTTACACGATCCGATGGTTGGAATACCTGCGCCAAATACCATTTCACCCGCTACCCGCAATGGGGCCGCTTCTGCAGCATCAGTTGACCAGGTCACGCCCGCACCGGTGAAAACCACACCGTCAACCCCATCCAGATCAACGGCTGACAAGGGTGTGCGGTACGGTTCGGCAATACGCACATGCACATCCGGTGCGTTAGCCTTTATAGCCGCCCCATAATGGTCCGCGGCCGTCAATTTTTTACACTTACGGGTCTCATCCACGATTTGCGGTGTGTTGGATTCAAGAATAAGTATTGTCTGCATTTTACGAACTCGGGTGGGTAAGGTATTGAAAATGAACATGTCAAAATTCACACAACCTGTATAGAAAAATCAGGACCTATCCAGCATAAGCTGCATCAATAAACCATAACCGTCATGTATTTAACTTTTGGGTGAACATTTGAAAGGGCCTTTGACACCGAGGGGGGGTATGTCAAAGGCCTCTTTCCAACTGCTATTTAGCAGTTGCTGCTTGTGATGCTTTTGCCAGATGGATTGCACAAGCTTCTTTATCCCTATCCAACAATTTTTTCTTGGCCAGTTGAAGCTCGGCAACCGCGTAGTCCTTGTTTGCGTCGGTAGCCTTGTCTACTTGCCAGAGAACCGCCATAAAACTATCAACATCGCAAAGCTTCTTTTCTTCAGTGTAACCAGCGCCGGCATAAGCAACGATCAGGACAAGTGTTGTAATGGGTACCCGTTTCATCACTGTCTCCCCAACATTGATATTACCATTTAAACAGAGGCTATGTGATGCACGTATCTGGTGATATCATCCTGAGCAAAAGAGATTGAATCGGCTTTAACTTGCTCAAATCAGGTGTTTCCATCGGCGGAATAATGATCAAACAACACCACAACTTTTCCGCGAGGTCAAAAGCGCGGTTTCTTGCCGATGTTTTCAGGAAACGGGTAGATACATTCTTTGAATATAGCCTAAAACTGACCTATTCCAGCACCAGCAAAACCGCCTTATTTTTGTCATTCGGAGCCCGCATGACAGTTAAAACATCCCCAACCCTGAGTTCGGGAAACGCATCGGGCCCTAGTGAAATACCAACATGCCCCAAATAATCGCGCCCGCCATCATCATCGCCAACCTCGAAATGGACCAGCCGCGTGTTGGGCCGCATGATCCGCACAAACGGGTCATCACTTTTATTGATAGATAAGACGACAGCTTGATCACGTAGCCAATCCACATGTGCCTGTTCAGGTTCAGGCAGAATTGCCGCGCCCAAGAGACCGGCAATAATATAAACTGCTCCGCCTGTGGTCATTGCCGCCCCCGCAATCATCTGAACCGCACCACCTATTCGCCCGACACGCGCAGGCGTTTCTGCAAGTCGGCTGTTTTTGGGGTTCATCGGCAAGTAGATCACATCTACCTTTGATCCCACGGACAATTGCTGCCACAACTCTTTCGAAGGCATCAGCCCCTTTGCCTTATATGATTTACCATAAAGCTGAATATCATAATCGATCCGATGAGTGTGGATATCTTCGTGATCATGATGGTTTCTGCCCGATTTAAATCGGCGTTTTTGATAATGCCGCGTCACTGTTGCTTGGCCAGCCTGCCCCCGACGCCCCAACAGTACAGATTTCGCATAAAGCTGCGCACCGACAAACATAATGAACATCCCGAAAATACCGGCAATCAAAGCGGCAATGACGGGAAACCAGACGAACAACAGATCGCTCATTTGCACCTAATTCACGTTACAGACCAACATTCTATAACCGATACAGGGCCAATCACAAAGTGGCACAGCATGCGCCACAATGCTTTACCCGTTTTTATTAAGCCTATGGAAAATATGTGTGAAAACAGCCACGCCCATAACAGGGATAAACAAGTTTATGAGCGGCAGTGATAAAGGCACCGCCATTAAGAATCCTGCCATCCAAATCGTAAACCGATGTTTTTTGCGCAGTTCATTGGCACCTTTGCGTCCCAGCCGGCGCATCGCGACCAATTGGAAATACTCCCGCCCCAACAATATACCGTTTACAATCCAGAAAACGATGGGGGCCATTAGAGCAGACAACAGATAAATAACAACGGCCAGCATGTTGACGACGATCAAAAGTCCAAAAAATTTCAAACTGTCGATTAGTGCGTCACTGAAGCCGACCTTATTAGCAGGCGGTAACTGCGGATAATGTTTGGCCTCAACCGCATCCGCGACCTGTTCCAGAAACAAACCCGTAAACAGGGATGCCACGGGCACCATCAAAAACATCGACATACCGATCATCGAAACCAATATGAAGCCCGACAATAACGATGATAGCCAACCGATTTCGCCGAACCAGGGTATGCTGACTGTGTCGGGCAATACCAGCTGTACCCCCCATGTAACGCCTGCCAGCAAAGCGAAGGTCAGACCAACGCCAATCAGCAAAATCCGCCGAAAGCGTGGGTCGCCCATCTGGCCCAAGGCCTTTAGAAATGCGTCAAATATCATTGGGGTTATGTAAGGTCGTCGCTGCCAAATCACAAGATAAAAACCATAACTAAACCATAACTAAACCAGTAAACTAGTTTAGTAATTTACATGTAGATATTCAGCTACAAACGCATAAAACAAGGCGCATATAATTTTCGCCCAAGACACCAAAGCGTTTCATTCTTGCCAAACACCCCGTATATATGCAGCCTGCACCCCAAACCATTAATTTAAACAACAGGCTTATCCATGAAACTTTACTTCGCCCCCGGAACCGTCGCTATTGCCAGCCTCATCACCCTATGTGAAGCGGATGCCGATTTTGAACCCATGCGTTTGAACTTTGCCGACAAGCAACAAACCAAGCCCGATTATCTGGCGATTAATCCCAAGGGCCGCGTGCCGGCCTTGATCACAGATGATGGCATCATCACGGAAACCGCGGCAGTTCTGACCTATATTGCGGATACGCACCCTACCGCCAACCTGATGCCAACCGACCCGTTCCAACGTGCAAAAATGAATGAGATGATCAGTTATCTGGCCTCTACCGTTCACGTCAATCACGCCCATAAAATGCGCGGACATCGCTGGGCTGATCAACAAAGCTCATTCGATGATATGACCGCGAGGGTCGCACAGAACATGTATGAATGTTTCGGATTGATCGAAGAAGCCCTTGCCAATGGCCCATGGATTTTAGGCGATCAGTTCACGATTGCCGACGCACATCTATACATCGTTGAAAGCTGGCTGGAAAGTGATGGTGTACCCCTGTCAAAACTGCCGAATGTTGCAGCCCATTTTGCGCGGATGAACCAACGCCCGACTGTACAACGTGCATTAAAAATTATGGGATAAAGCAAATCCAAAACCACCATATTTCCGCCAATTTTGCCCGTTATGCTTGTATTTGCAATAAAGTGGATCATCTAAATGGCGCGTATTTGTTTCATTCTCTTATCACTGGGGCTTGCCTTTGCAGCCCCCGGAAATGCTGCTGATACCAGCTCGTTGATCCGCCTGACTGACCGCGAAGATCTGTTTGGATGGGAAGCGGTCGGGCGCATTGATATGGCCAAAGACGGCTATTGCACAGGCGTTCTGATCGCCAATGATGTGGTTCTGACAGCCGCGCATTGTGTATTCAATCCCCGAACCGGCAAACTATATCCGCCACAAAAATTCACATTCAAGGCCGGCTTGCGTGACGGTAAAACAATCAAAACATTGCAGGGTTTGCGTGTTGTTGCCGATAAAGTTTACAATCCGCGTTTTGGCACCAGCCAGCGAAACATCCGCCACGATGTCGCACTGATCCAGCTTAACGGCTCGATCACCAGCTTTGCCGCCTCACCCTTTAGACTGCACACGGGTGCTACCAAAGGCAAAAAGGTCAGTGTTGTGTCTTATGGTAAGGGGCGTGATGACGCTTTGTCATGGCAACGCAAATGCAATGTACTGGCTCACGATAACGGTTTAATGGCGTTTAATTGCAACGTCACGCATGGATCATCAGGCGCGCCCGTGTTTGCCAAAGAGGGTAATCACAACAGAATTCTGTCACTGATTTCAAGCGGCGGCAAAGTTGATGGCAAGACGGTTTCCTTTGGCATGGAATTGCCCGCGATCGTCAAACAATTGAAAAAAGATCTGGTGAACGCGCCCGCGTCCGGGGCGAAACCTTCAATAGCCAAAGTACGTATTTTATCTGTGGGTAGCGGAAAAAAGACTTCAGGGGCGAAATTTATTAAGAATTAGGATACCATATTATGGTGAAAAATTATGTATTAATTGACTATGAAAATGTTCAACCAAGAAATATAGCTGCCGCTCGCGCGTCCTGAAATATCGTAAGGCGCATGCAAAGCACACACCCACAACCTAATCCTCTTGCGGAATAACCCGCAACCCCAACTCGCGCAATTGCTCGTTGGTGGCATCCGACGGGCCGTCCAGCATCAAATCCTCTGCGCGTTGGTTCATCGGGAACATAATAACCTGACGGATATTTTGCTCGTCCGCCAGCAACATCACGATACGGTCGATACCCGCTGCACAACCGCCGTGGGGCGGGGCGCCGTAGGTAAATGCGTTGACCATACCGCCGAAACGTTTGGTAACTTCTTCTTGGCCGTAGCCCGCAATGCCGAAAGCTTTGTACATAATTTCCGGTTTGTGGTTCCGAATGGCCCCCGAGATCAGCTCGTAACCATTGCAGGCCAGATCGTACTGATAGCCCAGAATACTTTCGGGATCATCCGCATCCAACGCATCCATGCCGCCTTGTGGCATGGAAAACGGGTTGTGGGAAAAATCGACTTTGCCGGTTTCCGCGTCGCGTTCGTACATCGGGAAATCGACGATCCATGCAAATTCGAAACTATCCGTGTTGGTCAGGCCCAGTTCTTCACCGATGGCGACACGTGCGCGCCCTGCAACACCTTCAAAGGCCGCAGGTTTACCGCCAAGGAAAAATGCCGCGTCACCGACTGCAAGACCCAGTTGCTGACGGATCGCTTCGGTGCGTTCCGGCCCGATGTTCTTGGCCAAGGGGCCTGCGGCTTCCATTCCTTCGCCCTGATCACGCCAGAAAATATACCCCATGCCGGGCAGGCCTTCTTTTTGCGCAAACGCGTTCATCCGGTCACAGAATTTACGGCTACCACCTTTGGGGGCCGGAATGGCCCGCACTTCGGTGCCTTCGTTTTCCAACAGAGACGCGAAAATCTTGAAGCCCGAGCCTGCGAAATGCTCGGATACCACCTGCATCTTGATCGGGTTGCGCAAATCGGGTTTGTCGGTGCCGTACCAAAGGGCGGCATCTTTATAGGAAATTTGCGGCCAGTCTTGTGATACGGGGTGGCCCTTACCGAACTCGTCGAATACGCCTTTGATCACCGGCTCGATGGTGTCGAACACATCCTGCTGATCAACAAAAGACATCTCCAGATCCAGTTGATAGAAATCGGTCGGGCTGCGGTCGGCGCGTGGGTCTTCATCGCGAAAACATGGTGCTATTTGGAAATACTTGTCAAAGCCCGCCACCATGATCATCTGTTTGAACTGTTGCGGAGCTTGCGGCAGCGCGTAGAACTTGCCGGGATGTTGGCGTGACGGCACCAGAAAATCGCGGGCCCCTTCAGGGCTGCTGGCCGTGATAATCGGCGTCTGAAATTCATTGAAGCCTATATCGCCCATGCGCTTGCGCATGGAAGAAACCACGTTCGAGCGCAGGATGATATTGTTGTGCAATGTCTCGCGGCGCAAATCCAAAAAGCGGTATTTCAGGCGGGTTTCTTCGGGAAATTCAGGCTCGCCAAACACTTGCAACGGCAGTTCTTCGGATGCGCCCAGAACTTCCATGTCGCGGATAAAAATCTCGATCTCGCCTGTGGGAAGGTTTTTGTTCACCAATTCGGGGGCGCGTGCATTCACTTCGCCGTCAATGCGGATACACCATTCGGAACGCACATTTTCCAACGCGGAAAACACCGCACTGTCAGGGTCGGCCAGAACTTGGGTAATGCCGTAATGATCGCGCAAATCGATAAACAATATGCCGCCATGATCGCGTACACGGTGCACCCATCCCGAAAGACGAACAGTGTCGCCCACATTGGAGGCGTTCAGATCAGCGCAAGTGTGGCTACGGTAAGCGTGCATTTTCAGTGTCCCTTTCAGGGATAATTAGACTGGAGTGGATACACAAGTTTGCAAGGGTTTTGTCAAGGGAAAGCACAGCGAAAACACGATTCGACATCCCAAAGGCGGTCGCTTTCCCGATTTGCCGCTATATCAGCAAAATTCACCCAGTTATCGCAATGCGCATAACGTCCGAATATAGCAAAGGGATTCCAACAACAGCACCCTAACCTTAACTACCTGTGCCACCATTTTCCACGCTTGTGCCATCATCATGGAGAACCAAAGGTTCCTGCATCAGAACCTCGATAAAATAAAACGCAAACTGGCTGCGATTGGAAACACCAGCTTTTCGAAAAAGCGAGTTGGTCTGTGCCTTTACAGTACCTTCTTTCTTCTCGGTTACCTGCGATATTTCGTGATTACTAAGTCCTTTTAGGATGAACATTGCAATATCACGCTCTTTCGGGCTTAAATTCCAACCATCGAATTCATCTTCAACCAAATCATAAAACTCTGATGATGCCACGCGCATTCGGGATTTTAATTGCAACATTCTGCTGCGTGCTTTCGCCAATGCATAAAAACTGACGAAAATACCGATCAACATCCCCGTTGCCCCGCCAATTTCCATAAGCTCGCGGACCTGCCAAGGCAAAGGGGTAGAGCGAAGCGAAATTCCGCTCGACAAAAGGTCAAGCAGATAAAACCCCGCCAATAGCACTTGAACTATAAAGACCAAAGCCATCACGATACCGGTTTCTTTGACTTTGCTCCTTATTTTCAATCTATGCCTCTAAGATTTCTAAATTTTTATTTTCTGCTTGTAGATCCGCATTCATGTCTACATCTCTGATACGGTTACTTTAACTTCCACCATCTCCGCCATCTCCGCTGCCGCCATCACCACCGTCATCGCCACCATCATCACCACCGTCGTCGCCGCCATCATCACCACCGTCGTCGCCACCATCATCACCACCGTCGTCGCCGCCATCATCACCACCGTCGTCGCCGCCATCATCACCGCCGTCGTCGCCATCATCACCGCCGTCGTCGCCATCATCACCGCCGTCGTCGCCATCATCACCGCCTTCACCGTCGTCGTCGTTATCTTCATTGGAAGCGTTAGCTGAGCCGGTTTCAGTATTTGCAACATTTGACTTGGGTTCTGAGATTCTTTCAGGGACGACCACTTCAACACCGGAAGTTGTTCGGTTTAAATCGCGCAAGACCTCGCCCGTGCGCGGGTTGATGACGATTTCACGTTCCATCTCGTCACGTTTCGCAGCAAAGCGCACGCGGCCCAGAAAAGTTTTAGACACTTTGGTAATTGTATAGCCCTGCTCTTGAAGCTGTTGCGTTACAGAATCAACAAAAGCATTCTCACCACCCCATGCAGGCCCGTTGATTGCGGTTAGAAACAATCCCAAATATATAACGCGTTTTAGTCCCAACCCATTTTCCTTTTACACATAAACATTATAAGAATCGTGGCCTGCCTTATCTACCTAAGGCAGGCCACGTATATGATGAGCAATATTTCCCAACAGATCAATAGTTAACGATCCGTATCGGCTTGGGTTTTTGCATATGAAATATTACCATCACATTTACAGCGTGTGATTAATCACCGTCACCACCATCGCCACCGTCACCGCCGCCGTCACCGTCACCGCCATCTCCATCACCGCCGTCACCGTCACCGTCACCGCCATCTCCATCGCCGCCGTCGCCATCACCGCCGTCACCGTCATCGTGATCACCATCGCCGTCGTTACCGTCATCGTGGTCTTCGCCGTCATCATGGTCATCACCGTCATCACCATCATCGTCGTCATGGTCATCGCTATCATCGTCGTCATGGTCATCGCTACCAGGCCCAGCTCCAGTTCCTGTATTAGTCCCAGTACCTGTTCCTGTTATACCACCCAATCCTGTACCGTCACCCAATCCTGTGCCGGTATCCGGTGCGCCGACATCTGCGCCTGCACCTGCGGCCTGCGCAAATACCTGTGTTGGGGTCACCGACAAACTTGTTGTCATTGCGAGTAGTGCTAAAGTTGTTATTTTTAATGGTTTCATAAGATCACCTGTTGTTACATGTAGCCACTCTGGCTGATGTATGAACATTAACCCTACTTTTGGATGAACCCAATTGACCCTAGGGTCTAGTTTTCAATTTTATAACCAAAGTTTAGGCTATATTTTTTGAACGGTATGTTGGCCTTAAGCCGGCACCAATACAGGGTAAAGCGACCCTAAAAGCAGAACAGCCATGCTGATATTAAAAACCTGTAATCGTTTGTTATTTATCAAAAATACCTGTATTCTCTGCCCCAAAAATGCCCATGCACTTACAGATGGAAAATTAATCAGACCAAATATCAACGCCACCACAGCAATCACAACCAACTCTTGGCTGGGGGCATAAACAGTCACCGCGGTCAGGGCCATAGCCCAAGCCTTAGGGTTAACCCATTGAAATAAAGCTGCCTGTAAAAATGTCATTGGCTTGCCTTTTTCAACTGCATTTTGGGGCGGCGCGGCATTGGCGATTTTCCACGCCAGATAGATCAAGTAAACCACGCTTACCACGCGCAACATTGATTTGAGCATTGGGTATAGCGAAAACATCTGCGCCAATCCGACACCCAATAAAACCATCATTACCAAGAACCCGACAGTAATGCCCAGCATATGCGGCAAGGTCAAACGATAGCCAAAGTTCGCGCCGGAAGCCAAAACCATCAGATTATTCGGCCCTGGCGTAAGCGAAGAAACCAAAGCAAAAGCCGCAAGTGAAAGTATAATATCATATGTCATGACGCAATTATTTCATCATTTAAACCGAATGTACTTGCTAATATCACCGTATTTTATAATAAAAAACAATATATGACACAGATAGATCACATAAACGAAATGATATTGCGCCAACTGTCTCGCGATGGGCGCATTAGCAATCTGGAACTGGCAGACCGCATAGGTTTATCGCCCTCTGCATGTTTGCGGCGCGTGCAAGACCTTGAACGCACAGGTATTATTACCGGCTACCGCGCAACTTTGAACCGTGCGGCACTGAACTCGGGTTTTGTAGCCTATATCACCGTTGGCCTGAGCGATCACTCAAAAGCATCACAATCCGCATTTGAACGTTCCATTTCCGCCGCATCACAAGTGCGCGAATGCCACAATGTAACCGGCAGCATAGAGTATCTGTTGCGGGTAGAAGTGGCAGATTTAGCCGCCTATAAATACTTCCACACGGAAGTATTGGGAACATTGCCACAAGTCGCTTCAATCACATCATATATTGTCATGGGGTCAGCCAAAGATGAACGCTCTTAAAAGCGCGCAAATCACATTGGTTTTAAGCCGCTAGCTTTGCCTTAGAACGATTTCACTAAAGATATTTGCAGGGACGTAAAAACAAAACTCGGATCACAACAATTTGCGGGTATCCCCGGGCCTGATATATCGCTTAGGCCAATCGTTGCCATATCATGGTTCAATTCTCCGCGAAGTTTCAACGTTGGCGTGAATGCTTTTTGCATGCCAACACCGATGGAAAAACCACCGGCCACGGTTGAATCAGTAGTCGTTGCTGAACTTGCAGCATCACCTGAAATTATCACAAATCCCGCTGTTGCATACGCTTCCAAGCCATTCTGGATTTCATGTCCGTAGACACCGCGCAATCGCAATACGCCGTCAACTTCACATCCATAGGCCGTAGTAGCACCTGCCGAACAGGGAACACCTGCGCTTGTCAATTCATCATTAAATGGAAATTCCAATTGCGCCTCTAATGCCCAGAACCCTTTATCCGCTTGTTTGCGGTAACCGCCGATCAAGGTCCCCGAACTGTAATCGTCTGCACTGGCCCCGGACGGCAAGTCCGATTTTGACAACATATGACCCAAAGAAAGCCCGAGACCGGCATAATAACCGTCTTCGGCCGAAACAGCGCTTGTCATAAATGCAAACGCGGCACTCAAAGTTACAATTTTTGATGCAATAGACATAAAACACCCTCATTTTTTTATAATAATGTCTATAACTAACACCCAGCACACACTGAAAATCAAACTATTTCCCATTTAAATGGTCAGTATGGCGTATATTATTAACGAAAGTGATCTCGTGATCACATATTAACTTTTCTTGACGGTATAACTACCTTCAAATCAGCACGTCCAACAATTGCCCCCTTGCACCTGCCCCCCCAAAACATTACACCCAGAACAATTTGGAATTAGGCAGACGAATCTTGCGTCT
>JAJFHY010000114.1 GCA_021775375.1 Amylibacter sp.
CCTGCACAACGTCTTGCAGCACGCATTACTGAACTGACAGACGGCGAAATTGATGTGAAATACTTTGCAGCCGGTGAACGTGTTGGTGCGTTTGACAGCTTTGACGAAGTCGCTTCAGGCAATGCGCAAGCTTATATTGCCGCTGATTACTATTGGAAAGGCAAGCATCCCGGTTGGGCTGCCTTCACAGCTATTCCATTCGGTTTGACATACACAGAAATGGATGCATGGATTAAATATGGCGGTGGCCAAGAGCTATGGGATGAAGTTGCAGGCGAATTTGGCCTGAAAAACTTTGCTTGTGGCAATACAGGCGTTCAAATGGGTGGTTGGTTTAACAAAGAGATCAACTCTGCTGATGACTTCAAAGGCCTGAAAATGCGTATCCCAGGTCTGGGTGGCGACGTTCTGGCTAAGCTTGGCGCATCTCCTGTATCACTTCCGGGTGGGCAGATTTACGAAAACCTTACATCCGGTGCGATTGATGCAACCGAATGGGTTGGTCCGTATAACGATTACTTCATGAAGTTCTATGAAGCCGCGAAATACTACTATTTCCCGGGTATGCACGAGCCGGGCGCACAGCTTGCAATGGGTATGAACGGTGAATTCTGGGGTGGTCTATCCGACAACCATAAAGCTATCGTCCAGGCTGCTTGTAACGAAGAGAACGCACGCACAATGGCAGAAACAAATGCCAACAACGGCGCGTTTCTGAACAAGCTGATCAACGATCACGGTGTGCAACTGCGCGAATTCAACGATGATGTTTATGACTCATTCGGTGAAGCGGCTGCAGAGGTTCTTGAAGAAGCCCGCGATCACAGCCCATTGGCGAAAAAGATCATGGATGGTTTTGTAGAAGCACGTGCCGAAATCGGCTCATGGACTGCTTTGTCAGACATGGCATACGTTCAAAAACGCAACCGTGTTTTGAACGGCTGATCGAACCATTATCACTGATAGGCCGAGACGGAGTTTTTCGTCTCGGCTTTTTTTGAATTACTGAAAATCAGGGTCTTAACCTGATTTTGCCGTGGGGGAGACACGCATGACAACGCCGGAAACCACACCTGATGTTGCAAGTGATTTGGATGGGGGACCTTTGAAAGGTGCCGCGCCAAATATTGCCCGCAGTCTGGGATGGTCAATCCTTTTTATTATGTTTGTCTATCTTGCGAATAACTTTCTGACATTCTGGGGTGGTCTGCCGGGCGCGTCTTTTTCGGGAAATGCGATGGCTATGGCGCAAGCAGCGCTTTACCCCATAGGCGTTCTGGGGGCGATCCTGATGGTGTTGCGAAGTACCGATGTGACATTGCGCCAAGACAGCATGCGCATCGCAAACATGAACACTTTTTTCATCCGGGCCTGTTTTTTCATCGTGCTTTATATCGGCATTGTTGATGTTGTGATTTCGTTCCTGCGGGTCGAAGGTTTGTTGATCGACATCGTCGGCGAGGAAATGAATAAAAACATCGGCCGGTCGCGATTTCGTGGCGCTTACATACATTTTCCATTAATGATCCTTGGCGTTATAACCGCCATACGCAGCCGCGTTCTGGGGGTTGAATGGCTGGCGTTGATGGTAGTTGTTGCCGAACTTTTGATCGTATTTTTACGGTTTATATTTTCATATGAACAAGCCTTTATGGCTGATTTGGTGCGTTTTTGGTACGGTGCATTATTCCTGTTTGCCAGTGCCTATACGCTTTCTGAAGAAGGCCATGTTAGGGTTGATATCTTTTATGCGGGCTTTCGGAACAAAACCAAAGGCATGGTTAATGCTTTTGGCTCTTTATTCATGGGTATAACCCTTTGTTGGACAATTCTGATCGTGGGGATGGGCAGCAAAAGTTCGATTATCAACAGCCCGCTTTTAAACTTTGAAACCACACAATCGGGTTTTGGCCTTTATGTTAAATATCTAATGGCGGGTTTTCTGGGGGTCTTTGCGATATCCATGATGATCCAGTTCGTCAGTTACCTGATTGCTGCTGTCGCGGACGCGCGCGGTGACCCGGGCCATGTTAATCCAGAAGGCGCGGGGGCCATATAACGATGGAACTGTATTTTCTACTTCTTCTTGTCATCCTGATGGCAGCAGCACTTGGTTCCGGTTTCCCGGTTGCATTTGCTTTGCCGGGCGCGTCGATTATCACAATCGCGATTGCCGCCGGCACGGGATATCTGTTTAGCGGCGCAACAGACGCTTATTTTTCACAAGGCGGGCCCAGCCAATGGCTCTCGGCGGGGGTAACCAACCTGCGCGGGGTTTATTGGGAAGCGGAACGCGATACGCTGATTGCGATCCCGTTGTTCATTTTCATGGGCATCATGCTGCAACGCTCTAAAATTGCCGAGGACCTGCTGATCACAATGGCCAATCTATTTGGGCCAATTCCGGGTGGTCTTGGAATATCCGTGGTTTTCGTGGGGGCATTGCTTGCCGCCACCACAGGGATTGTCGGTGCTACCGTTGTGGCCATGGGACTGATTTCACTGCCTGCGATGATGCGTAACGGCTATTCCAATTCGCTGGCCACAGGCACGATTGCGGCATCCGGTACATTGGGGCAAATCATTCCGCCATCAATTGTGTTGATTATTCTGGCGGACCAGCTGTCCAGTGCCGCAGATCAGGCGGGAACTTTGCGCAAAGCGCTCTATAAAACCACAACAGGCGAGTTGTCGATGCCGTCTTCCTTTGATGTGGTATCGACCAGTGCCGGCGAGATGTTCCTTGGCGCATTGGTTCCCGGCTTAGTTCTGGTTGGCCTTTACATGGCTTATATTATGGTAGTCGCGGTACTGCGCCCGAAAATGGCGCCACCGGTTCTGTACAAAGGCAAATACGACACCGCATTTGCCTTTAACGTATTTATGACACTGGTGCCGCCATTGGCCCTGATCTTCTTGGTTTTGGGCTCGATCATTGGCGGTATTGCCACAGTGAACCAGGCGGGTGCCATTGGTGCCGCAGGTGCGCTGGTGATGGCTGGTTACCGTTTGAACGAGGGTAAAAAAGGGACCTATCTTCCGGTCATTCTTGCACTGGCCAGTTTGGCGATGATTTACCTTGTGATGTCCAATTTCAACACCAACATCAAAAATATCAAAAACACCTCTGATATGATCGGCGTGAGCCTTGCGATTATCGCCTCCCTTGGCCTGATCACGGCCTTGGTCTGGAGTGCGATCCGCGCCTTCAAGGTAGAAGACACTTTGCGCAGTGTGATGCGTGAAACCGCCAAAGCCACCTCATTGGTGTTTATCATCCTGCTGGGGGCGGCCATTTTGACTGCTGCGTTTCGCGCCTTTGGCGGCGAGCATCTGGTCAAGGATTTTCTGGAAGGCCTGCCGGGTGGCTTCTGGTTCAAGTTCATCATCGTGATGTCGGTGATTTTCTTCATGGGGTTCTTTTTGGACTTCATCGAGATTGCCGTGGTGGTGGTCCCTATCGTTGCCCCCATCCTGTTGGCCGACCCTGGTGCAAATGTCACTGCGGTTTGGCTTGGCGTTATGATCGGGTTGAACATCCAAACCTCGTTCCTGACCCCGCCCTTTGGCTTTGCATTGTTCTATTTACGCGGTGTTGCCCCCGCTGCGGTTAAAACCATGCAAATGTACAAAGGTGTTGTACCCTTTATCGGGCTGCAATTGATAGCACTTGTCATCGTTGGCAACACGCCGCAGCTGGTGAATTACCTGCCGAACAGAGTATCGTTGCTGTCTGATAATGCACCGCCCCCGCGCAACCCGAAACTGGGCTATTGCGTGGATAAGTTTATCAGCAAAGAAATTGCTGCAAACGGGGCGGATCTGTTGGCGATTGGTGAGGCCGCAGGCGAAATGGATTTGAGCATTTTGCCCGACGATTTTGCCAATGCAACACTTGACAGTTTTGATAATGTCGCCAAAGCACTTGCTCAGTTAAAATTGGCCGAGAAGGCCGCAGAGGATGTGCAAACAGCATCAGTGGGTTATCGACCCCTTCATCAGCATGTGCGTATGCTTGAGCGTGACGCGGCAAGTATTGATCGGGCTATTGAAACGCTAGAGGATCGCATTAATGATTTGCCAGAAGACAGTCCAAAAGCGGCTGTATTGAACGGAAAAATTGTCAATCTGACGGCTGATAAAGATATGCTTTTGGCGCAAATCCCATCAAATTGGGAAGATGAACATAATGCCTATCAGCAAATAAGCAAGGCCGAAACCAAAGCCTATTCGGTGTTCAGGCGCCTGTCTCAACAGTCCTATGCGCCTGTGATGGAAACTTTGGATATCCTCAATAGCGGCGAAGCATACCGCGCACTTCAGGATGAATTGATGGCCTCAAAAGATATGGTTGCAAACACTGCACCCATCGATGCGGTAGAGCCTTTGGCTGATCTTGCTGGCAAGTTCTCTGATGTGGCCGGTGCGGGGGGTGTTAAATCCGCCATTTCCAAAGCCAGACGTGCGGTTAAGTCAAAAACGCCTGATAAGGAAAAAGCACAGGCACAACTGGATAAAGCCATTGCGCTGTATAACGAGCAACTTGAATGGCGTGCCAATGCCGAGGCTGAGATTGCTCCGAAACTGGAAAGCTATGTGGCCAATATGCGCACAACAATGGGCTTGCGTGAGCAAAGAAAGTTCACCCGAGAACAAGCCTTGTTTGTGGCGTCATGTACATCTTATCACCGCGATGTTTCATTGAATTTCTAAGCGCATCACCCGGCAGGTTCGGGTGATGAAGTGATGCATACATTTACCTGCCGTGGCCTGTCGCAAACCCGATGTCCCAGTTGGGACACCTATTTAACATATTGATATAATTTAATTATTCATAAAAACATAAAGCTTTAAAAACGCACTTCAAAAAAGCAGGGCGGGCTTCAGCCCACGCGTTGCGATGATCATTTCAATCGCAAAGCTGGCTTTACAGGTGGGAAATTGATACGGTGAATTTGACTATCATACAACGACATGATGCATTGCTGATAACTTCATTATCATTCACTTAAGAACCTATTGAAGAAAGAGTTGAGATGTCAAAAATATTCGATCCAGTGAAGGTTCCATTTATAGGTGCCAGTAAAAAAACTGATATCGCAGATGCGGATTTAGTTGTTTTTGGTGCGCCACACGGAACACCTTATCGCGATATTAATAATGAGTCACACGCTGGTACGCCGGATGCGTTGCGTCATGCGTTGGCAGAAGATTCGCTATGGCTGGATCATTGGGATTTTGACTTAGGTGGCCCGCTGCTTGGCGATGGGGAATTTACTGTCGCTGATGCCGGTAACCTTAAAACGGCATCTTTGGACGGAGACGGCAACAGGCGTTTGATTAGAGAAGCAACCACGCAAATTATTGGCAGTGGCGCAATCCCCATGATGATAGGTGGCGACGATTCTACGCCCATTCCTTTTATCGAAGCACTGAAATCCCTTGGGCCGCTGACGATAATTCAGATTGATGCGCATATTGATTGGCGAGATGAACGTCGCGGTGAGTCTATGGGGTATTCCAGCACGATGAGACGCGCGTCGGAACTGGATCATGTCGAGAATATTGTTCAAGTCGGCATTCGCGGAGTGGGATCAGCCCGTCGTGCGGAAGTCGAAATTGCAAGAGATTGGGGCGCATAAATTGTAACAGCAAGAGAGTTTCATCGAGACGGGATAGAGGCTGTGATGAAGCACCTGAAAAGTGGTGCTAATTGCATGATTACTATGGATTGCGACGCGTTGGATGCGGGCATAATGCCTGCAGTAATGGCACCTACACCCGGAGGATTATCTTACACGCAATCGATTGATCTGATTGATGCCGTTATAAAAAAATCCAAACTTGTTGCCTTTGATATGATCGAATCCGTGCCAGAACGAGATAAGGATGGAACAGCAGCCATTACCGCGGCGCGAATTCTGGCAAACGCTCTTGGTTGTCTGGCACGTAAGTAATCATTGACAGATATGTAGAAAAACCCACCAAAGCCGCCCTGATCGTAACCGCCAGAAAACTGGTCACAATCCTGAACACCATGAAGCAAAACAGCTGTGATTACCGAAAACCCGTGCAAAATTAAAGACAGTTGCTACGCTAGCTGGTTGTGGCAGTATTATGATGGTTTTGGTTTATGGGACTTACGTTGTTACGCGTGGGCTGAAGCCCACCCTACGGGTGTTTGGGCAGGATTTCTGTGAATGTTTTATCCAGCTTATCCACCAGTTCCGTCATTTCGGCGTCCGATATTATGAACGGCGGGGCCAGCAGGATGTGATCGCCGATCTGCCCGTCGCGCGTGCCTGACATGGGGTAGCAGATCAGGCCGTTTTCAAAGGCTTGTTTTTTGAACTTTGCCGCCAGTTTCAGGGCAGGGTCAAACGGTGTCTTTGTTTCCCGGTCTTCTACAATTTCCAGCCCCAAGAACATGCCTTTGCCGCGAATATCCCCGATGAAGGGGTGCTGGCCGAACCTTTGGGTCAGCATATCTTTTAGGTGCGCCCCTTTATCGCGTGATTGCGCGATCAAGCCGCGCCCCAATAGCGCTTTGACCACAGCCAGACCTGCGGCGGCAGCGACGGGATGGCCGATATAGGTGTGGCCATGCTGGAAAAACCCGCTGCCCGCTTCGATGGTCGCGTAAATATCAGCAGAACAGAGCATCGCCCCGATCGGTTGATAACCGGCGCCCAGACCTTTGGCGATGCACAGGATATCGGGGCTGATGTTATCGGCCTCACAGGCGAAGAGATGGCCAGTGCGCCCCATGCCGCACATGACCTCATCCAATATCAGCAACACGCCGTATTGATCACATATTTCGCGGATACGTTTAAAGTAACCTGGCACGCCGGGTACAGCACCAATAGTGGCGCCAACAACGGGTTCGGCGATAAAGGCCATAACGGTTTCGGGGCCAAGACGGATGATTTCGTCTTCCAGTTCCTGTGCGGCGCGCAGGCCATAAGCTTCAGTTGTTTCATCCGCATTCCGATCCACATATTCATAGCAGGGTGCGATGTGGCTGACGTTCATCAGTAGCGGGTCAAACTGTTTGCGCCGCCATTGGTTGCCACCTGCGGCGAGTGCGCCCAGCGTGTTGCCGTGGTAGCTTTGACGCCGTGCAATCAGGTTTTGCCGTTGCGGTTCGCCTTTTTCCAGAAAGTATTGGCGTGATAGCTTTATTGCGGCTTCTACCGCTTCGGACCCACCTGAAACCAGATAGACCCTGTCAATACCGTCAGGTGCGTGTTCAACCAGTAGTTCGGCCAGATCTTCGGCCGGTTTTGACGTCATGAACCCTGTGTGTGCAAATTCCAGCGTGTCCAGCTGATCCTTGATCACTTGGATAATCTCGGTATCGCCATGCCCAAGACATGAAACGGCAGCGCCGCCCGAGGCATCCAGATAACGTTTGCCCTCTTTGTCGATCAGATAGCACCCGTCGCCGCCAACGGCGACAGGGGCTTGCCATTTGCTGTGGCGTGGAAAAATATTACTCATGGGTCATATCCTTGATAAGGGCTGCGGCCAAAGCCACGGTTTGTGCGTTATTTTCAGCGGGGCTGCCATCCGGCAGCAAAATGTTGTTTTCAAAACCGATACGAATGTTGCCACCCATATGCAAGGCAGTCTTGGCACAGGCTAGTTCATGTTGGCCAAAGGCGCAAATCATCCAGTCCAAATTTAATCCTTCCGAGGCTGCAAGGAAGCTGTTTAGATTTTCGGGTCGTGCCGGCACTACCGGGTGATATTGGCCAAGCACGTAAATCACCGATGTCATATCGGCTGGTATCCATGATTTGGCATACCATGAGCGAAGTAATGCAATGTCACTTGCATCGTATAAGATATGCTGAACCTCTGTTTTGGCCTCGTCGCAAAACCCGTAAACATGTGCAGCAAGGGATGTGTCACGCGCCATCTCACGGATGGATATGCTGGCAGTTGCGGGTGTTAACGATTTGATGCAGTGAAATTGGGTTGCAACGTCAAAAATACCGCCGCTTTCGGTTGTGATTTGGATCGGCATATCAGGAACCTTGTCTGACACGGCACTTATGGCCTCTTTGTAAAGCACAGGGTCTAGGCTATGGGATCCATCATCAGTGCGCACATGTAAATGCAGGCTGTGGGCACCCGCCTGAAAACAATCTTCGGCCGTTTGTGCAATCTCAGGGATGGTTAATGGCAGCAACGGGTGGTCGGATTTTCGTTTTCTGGCCCCATTTGGTGCGGCCATAAGTTTTGTTTGAGACATGATTCTAACGGGTTTCTTCAACAGGGCATGGTTATTTGGGAGTTTTGGAGTTCTTAGATATAACATATGTTATATATATGGGAAATAAAAACAATAGCAAAATGCAGCAAAAAGAAATATTCCTGAAGAGGGCTATGTGTAAAGTAAGCGGGTAACATGTTCGTGAACATGATAATTTACTTGGCGTTGTATTTTCGATAAAGCTTAATGAAAAGAAAGCAGTTATGCAGCCAGTCTACAGCTTTGTTATCCCGTTTATGAACGAAGAAGAGGTGTTGCCCGCGTTAATCGAGCGGATGCGCGAATTGTTGGGTCAACTTGACGGAGCGGCTGAAGTTATCTTTGTCGATGACGGCAGCAAAGATTTGAGCGCATCCGTTATTGCGCGCGCTATAGATGAAAACCCAACGTTCAAGCTGATCAGGCTGTCGCGGAATTTTGGCCACCAAATTGCAGTTACCGCGGGGCTTGATCATGCAAAAGGTGAGGCCGTGATAATCATGGATGCAGATTTGCAAGACCCGCCTGAAATCGCTTTGGATTTAATCGCCGCATGGAAAAACGGGGCTGAAATTGTGCATGCACAGCGTAAGCAACGGGTGGGTGAGACGTGGTTCAAGAAATTATCCTCACATGTGTTTTACCGCGTTTTACGCCGCTTATCTGCAATTGATATCCCACGTAATGTTGGTGATTTTCGTCTGATTGACGCCAAGGTATTGCGTGCCTTTCAGGATATGCCCGAGCGGGACCGTTTCTTGCGCGGGATGTTTTCATGGGTCGGGTTCAAACAAGAAATTGTGCAATTTGACCGACCGGAACGTTATGCGGGGAAAACAAAATATCCGCTGCATAAGATGGTGCAGCTTGCAGTTGACGGGCTTGTGGGATTTTCTGATGTTCCGTTGCGGATGGCTTTATGGTTGGGGTCGCTGGTTTCCATCGGCGCAATTGGCTACGGTATTTATATCGCGGTGTGGGCAATATTCACTGATCGTCTTGTTGAAGGTTGGGCTTCGACCATTGTTGTATTGTCATTATTAAGTGGAATTAATTTGTTGATCAGTGGGATTATCGGTCTCTACGTTGGCCGTATCCATAATGAGGCCAAGCAACGCCCTTTGTATTTCATTTCTGAACAGGTCACGGCATCCTTGCCTAAAACGAAAACAAAGCACGCCAGCGTCAAAGGGTGAATTCGACGAATGTCGCAATATTTATGTTTTAACCGGTGAAGTTGGCGGGTTTCAAATTTATCGCCGTGAAGGCTGGGATGTGCCGGCGGAAAATGCCAGCACATATTAAACCAGGAAAATCTTGTTCTTGATTGTGTCGTTTCGGGCGGCAAAATAATATATGTTATAATTAGACAAAATAATAACAGTATGTATGTTGGGTTATGAGTCGTGTGAAAGCGATGTTGTTAAGTTATAAATGGGGAAATAAATATGCCACGCACCGTAGAGCCGTCCTTTCGTCAATCCGTTGATATGATGTTTGAAAAAGCTGTTAGCCTGATGGATTTATCGCCGGGATTACAGGAAAAAATTCGGGTATGTAACTCGACTTATACTGTGCGTTTCGGGGTTAAATTACGTGGAGATATTCACACGTTTACAGGGTATCGCGCCGTGCATTCGGAACATAAAGAGCCGGTTAAAGGCGGCATTCGTTTTGCGACATCGGTTAATCAAGACGAGGTTGAGGCTTTGGCGGCTCTGATGAGCTATAAATGTGCCTTGGTTGAAACTCCGTTTGGTGGTTCCAAAGGTGGCTTGCATATTGATCCCAACGCATGGGAAGCGGATGAAATGGAACGTATCACACGCCGTTTCGCCTATGAGCTGATCAAGCGTGATTTGATCCACCCGTCACAAAATGTGCCTGCGCCGGATATGGGTACAGGCGAGCGTGAAATGGCGTGGATTGCCGACCAGTTCAGCCGCATGAACACAACCGAGTTGAACTCGGAAGCCTGCGTTACCGGCAAACCATTGAACAAGGGCGGTATTGCCGGTCGTGTCGAAGCAACAGGACGTGGCGTGCAATATGCCTTGCAGGAGTTTTTCCGCCATTCCGATGATATTAAAGCAGCCAAAATGAAGGGTACGTTAGACGGCAAGCGCGTTATCGTTCAAGGCTTGGGTAATGTGGGTTATCACGCCGCTAAATTCTTGTCCGAAGAAGACGGTTGTCTGATTACGGCTGTGATCGAACGTGACGGGGCTGTTATCGACGACAAGGGGCTGAATATTGAAGAACTATCGCATTACATCCGTACACATGGTGGCGTGAAAGGCTTTTATGAGGGTGAATATGTAGAGAACGGGGCGGCCGTTTTGGAAAAAGACTGTGATATTCTGATCCCTGCTGCAATGGAAGGTGTGATTAACCTGTCAAATGCGGGCGATATCTCGTGCAAGCTGATCATCGAAGCTGCAAACGGCCCGGTTACAGCCGGTGCGGATGATATATTGCGTAAGGCGGGCGTGGTGATTATTCCGGATATGTATGCCAACGCAGGCGGTGTGACAGTTTCGTATTTTGAGTGGGTGAAAAACCTGAGCCATATCCGGTTTGGCCGGATGCAACGGCGCAAGGAAGAAGCCAACAATATTCTGCTGATCAAGGAAATGGAGCGGCTGGTAGGCAAGCCGGTATCCCACGATTTCAAAAATAAGTTTTTCCAGGGTGCAGGCGAGTTGGAGTTGGTACGCTCGGGGTTGGAAGACACTATGCGCGGGGCCTATCAGTCCATGCAAGAGGTTTGGCATTCCAGAAATGATGTGGATAGCTTACGCACAGCGGCTTATTTGGTGTCCCTGGGACGCATTGCAGACAGCTATAAGGGATTGGGTCTGTAGCATCACCGGTATTAATGCGGCGTAGTTCCGTCTATTTTTGCTTTCAGGTTGCGGTAGGATTTGATTTTCTCCTCTGCTTCTTTGCCACCTGCGATAACAAGCAAATGCAGCAGGCTTTCCAGAATGGCGATCACGCCTAGATAGCATGCAAAGGCATAGGGGCTTTCCATTTCCGCTGTTAGAACCGCTTCTGGTTCCAGCTCGGAAAGCGGCAGGTCTGAATCCGTTATAATCAACAGCTTAAGCCCTTTTTCACGGGCAAATTTACAAGCGTTTATCGTCACCTGGCTATAGGGGCTTACGGTTATAGCCAATAAAACATCCCCTTCATCTGCAAAGTTCAGATCGACGATGGGGTTTGCCATATCGCGCGGGATAAACTGCACATTTGGCAAGGCCAGTCTGGCTATATGTTGAAAGTAATTGGCCAATGTGTAGCTGGTGCTGGTGGCTGTCACATAAACTGTGCGTGCATTGGTCAATTCGGTTACGAATTTGTCGGAAATTTCCGGCGTCATCTGTTGTAAGCTATGTTTCAGGATGGACATCGAATTCTCAGCAGAATCCGCAAGAATTGTACCCGTCGATCCTTGGGCCGATAAATCGTCCAACCATTTGGCGTTTACTGTCGTGTTTGTGGTACTGCGCAATGCGCGCCTGAAAGGTTCACGGAATTCTTCAAATCCGGGAAAGCTCATTTCCTTGGAGAGCCTGACAAGCGAATAGGTGCTGACACCGGTTTTTTCGGCAGTGGTTCTTATTGGGTCAATGCCAAAATCGGCCGGGTGGTCGATGATATACTTTGCCGCAAGCTGCAGGGTGGGGGGCAGTTGTGAATACTGTTCCCGTATCTTTGACAACACCTGATTTTGCAGTGTTTTGCTCATAATTCAGCTTTCAGTTTTATTGATCCCGTGAGTGTAGACCCTAGAGGTGTAGTTTAACTGTTTCCAGTTGTTTGTAAAACGGCATCGCGCTTTCAAGCACATCTTGCAAACTATCCTCTACGTTGGGCAACGGGCCTTCTGTTCCGGCAAATCCGGTGCTGTTCCAAACCGCAGGATACCAATGCGGCGCCCACGGGCCGTCATTCGGGTGACCGCCTTTCGGCCAACTGAGCATGGCAGGGTCAAACGGCAGGTTTATAGCTTTGCATAAGGCCCGCAACATACCGTCGGGATTTGCACGTATATCTGCGCTATCAATCACAATCGGGGCGTGGCCCAAGTGCTGGGCCATCTGGTCAAAAAGTTCGGCTTGTTCCTGAAAGCCGATATCAGCCAGACACGGGCTTTCGCGTTTGGCGTGATAGCTGGCAATAACCCGTGCAGGGTGGCGGATCAAAAATACGTTTGTGACGTCTTTCATCCATTCGCGATCAAACGCGGGCAGCATATGTTGGGTCATGTGTTTTTGGTAGAAGACAGATTTACCTTGCGGTGTACCTCCTTGTAAACGCGTGGCAATCTCGGACGCGTCATGGGGCCATTTAGCAAGGATTTCGGCGCGCATCGGGTGTTCCAGGCCGGTTTCCAACAAATAGGCTGCGTAATATGGCTCGTCCCAAATCGCACAATCCTTGCGTGCGCCAAAGGCATACATCATTGCGGTTGACAGGTTACGTGGCCCTGACCACATCGCTATACGTGTCATGCTGTTTCTGCAGCGATCAGCGCGGCGTAAAGTGCGCGAATGCGCTTGGTCACAGGGCCAAGTTCTGTTTCGCCGATCTTGCGTCCGTCGATTTCAGAAACAGGGGTTTGTGCGCCGAACGTGCCGGTTAAAAAGGCCTCATCCGCACTATATGTATCGACCAGTGAATAATTGCGTTCAAGGCATTCAATGCCATTGGCGCGGCAAAGATCGATCACCTTTTGGCGGGTGATCCCGTTCATGCAATAATCCCCTGTACTTGTCCAAACCACGCCCTTTTTGACGATGAAAAAATTACAGGCGTTGGTTGTGTTTACAAAACCGTTGATGTCCAGCATCAAAGCCTCATCCGCGCCGGCTTTTTCAGCGGCAATACATGCCAGTATGCAGTTCAGTTTGGAGTGAGAATTCAACTTCGGGTCTTGTGTCATCGGCAGTCCGCGCACGTGTGGCACGGTCGCCAGACGGATGGGTCGTGGCAGGGATGGTTTGGAATGCTCGCAGATAATCACAATGGTCGGGCCTGTGCGGGACAAAGACGGGTGTTGAAACGGTTTGACCTTAACGCCGCGTGTAACCATCAGGCGGACATGCACGTCAGTGGTCATATCATTGGCTTTACGCGTGGCTTCAAGGGCTGCAATGACACCTGCGCGGTCCATGCCGATGTCCAGATCAATCGCTTTGGCGGCCTCGAACAAACGGTCCATGTGATCGTCCAGAAATGCCCAAACCCCATTATAAAGCCGCAAGCCCTCCCAAACACCGTCACCCAGCATAAAGCCACTGTCATAGACCGATACGACAGCTTGTGCGCGTGGCACAATTTTACCGTTCACGTATATCTTGATGGTATCGTTACGCTGATCATCGGCGGCCTGATGGGTTGTGATGTTCGTTTGCATAGTTTTGCCTTTTGAATAATGATCCGTACCAATAGACACGAAATATAAGCTGTGATGTCAATTGTGTATTGTTCGGGTTTAAAACGAAAATTTTTCATCAGGCATATGGAGGCCGTTTACCAAAGATGTAAGTCGGGTTGCGCTGTGTTTTAGAAATGGCTCTATGATCGGTGCATTGCTGATTTCTGCGTTCCAGATCAGTTCAAAAGCGATATATGTTGCAGTGTCTTTATCAATCATCAAGGGGCGCGCTATTTTGCGGTTTGCTTGTGTGATTTTCGACCAAGGCAAAATCGCCGAGGCTAGTCCGAGGTTGGCCCATTCTTGCATCACTTGATAGCTGACAGCCTGGCCGGCATATTCCTTTATGATTATATCTTGATTTTTAAACCAGCTACGTGTCGCATTTGCATGTCCGCATGTGTCCGGAGTTAGAATGAAGGTTTCATCAGCTAACTGATTTATTGTAACAGGGCCGGACCCTGCAACAATGGATGTGGCACTGTCGCGGGGCACAACAAAAATGGGCTCGCGATAGAAGGGGTGTGTCTTGGTTTTGATCTGCAACTCTTTAGGAGTATGTTGCACGGGCCGTATTGCAATACTGATCTGTCCTGTTTCCAGACGTTTGATCAGATTGTCCATGAAACATTCTTTGAAATAAGTGGTTAGATCCGGGTTTTGATCGGTAAACGGGGTCACCAGCGTATTGATCAGGCGCATATCCACAAGTGGTGAAAATCCAATCGCAAGAAGCTTGTGGTCCGGTTCGAAATACAATGTTGCCTTATCCAATAGTTCCCTCTTGGCGTCCAGCATTGCCTGTATTGCGGGCAGCATATGATCTCCGAATTGTGTCAGACTGACATGTCGGGTTGTGCGTTCAAATAATTTGCCACCAAGTGCGTCTTCAAGATGTCTGATACCGTTAGACAGTGTGGGTTGTGTGACGTAACAATTTTCAGAAGCCTGTGTGAACGATCCGGAGCGGGCTACTTCAGTTGCAAATTTTAAGTGATTGAGGTTCATTGGGTGCCCTTGTAAATGATTTATAGAGTTTTTCTATTAAAGTTATAGAAAAATAGAATTTAACTAATTATAGCATATATCCTATGTCAACTTCAACTGAAATTTAAATTGACTGGAACCTATGATGAAGATTTACGATACACCGGCTTTTGCTAATCCTGCGCGTGTCCGTATTGCGCTGGCAGAGAAAGGCGCGACGGACAAAGTTACGTTTGTAGAAGTGGATGTGATGAACAAAGAACATCGCACCGAAGCTTATCTTGCAAAAAATCCTGATGCGTCCGTACCCTGTATGGAGTTGGACGATGGTACTTACCTGTCGCATTGCACAGCGATAACAGAATATATTGACGGGCATTTCGAAGGAGTGCCCTTGTGCGGTGTAACCCCTAAGGAACGTGCGGTAATCCACATGATGAACCGACGTGCAGAGGTGGGGTTACTGGACGCTGTGGCGGCTTATTTTCACCATGCAACCGAAGGGTTGGGGCCGGAACTGGAAGTCTATCAAAATAAAGAATGGGGCATGAAGCAACGTGAAAATGCATTGCAGGCAATGGGGCATCTTGACGGGGTTCTTGCAAACACCGATTATGTTGCTGGTGATAACTTTTCGATGGCGGATATTACGGTGTTCGCAGGCTTGGCCTTTGCAGATTTTGCAGGCGTGGAAATTAGTGATGAATTGCAAAACCTGACGGCTTGGCGTGGCAAAGTTGCCGCCCGCCCAAGTATTGCAGGATAGGAGCGAGCCATGAATATAAATGCAGATTTCGATAAGCGCGTGCTTATGCATTCCGATGAGATCGACTGGCTGGCCTCACCAATGCCGGGTGTTGATCGGCGGATGCTTGACCGCATAGGTGATGAGGTGGCACGCGCCACGACGATCGTGCGCTATGCAGCTAATAGTAAGTTTTCAGCCCATACCCATACGGGTGGAGAGGAATACATCGTGTTGGAGGGTGTGTTTCAGGACGAGCACGGCGATTTTCCTGTGGGCAGCTATGTCCGCAATCCACCGACATCAAGTCATACGCCCGGGTCAGATGATGGCTGTGTTATTTTTGTGAAGCTTTGGCAGTTCGATATGGATGACCGCACCCAAGTGATGATCGACATGAATAAGAACACATCTGTCGAAGCTGCGGGTCGTGATGGTGTGGCGGTGATGCCGTTGTTCAGCGATGCGGATGAAACCGTTATAATGGAAACATGGGATGCTGATGCGCATGTGGACATGGATTTGCCACTGGGTGGTGAGTTTCTGGTTTTAGATGGTGGATTTCGTGAAGGCGGCGATGATCTGCGCAAACATTCATGGCTGCGCTTGCCTGTTGGTAGCAACCTGTCTGCAATTACGGGTAAACAGGGCGCGAAGGTCTGGATTAAAACCGGACATTTACCCCATGCAAAAGCACCGAAAGGATAAATATGACAGATAAATCATTGGCAATCGTTGCAGGTGCCGGCCCGGGTTTGGGCCGCGCCCTGTTGCGCCGTTTTGAAGAAGGCGGGATGCGGGCCGTCGGACTTGTGCGTAACGTGCCTGACGATAAGGCGGGGCTGGATATCCATTGTTGTGATTTAAGCGATGTCACGGCAAGTAAACGCACTATATCCGCGTTAATTCAAGAGTTTGGCCCGCCAAAAATCGTTGTCCATAACCCATCAAATCTAATTATATCGCCGTTCTTGGAACTTGATCTTAATGCATTCGAAGCCAGCTGGCGATCTGTGGTTCTAACGGCGGCTGTGCTGGGCCAATCGGTTATACCCTCGATGGTGCAAAACGGAGGTGGCGCTTTTATTGTTTCGGGTGCCACGGCAAGTTTGCGCGGTGGGGCGCGGTTTGCGGCCCTTGCGTCGCCCAAGTTTGCATTGCGCGGATTGACACAATCATTGGCGCGAGAGTTTCAGCCAGCCGGCATTCATGTCATTCATGCCATTTTGGACGGGATAATTGATACCGACCGCAGCCGATCCAAACATGGGCTTGATCCTGCAAAGATGATGCGCCCCGCAGATATAGCGGATGCTTATTGGCACCTTGCACACCAACCGGCCTCTGCCTGGTCGCATGAGGTTGATTTGCGTCCACAAAGTGAGACGTTCTAAAGCAATGGACACTGATGTTATTGTCATCGGGGGTGGCCTGTCTGGTCTTGCCCTTGCCGATCAACTACAACGCGCGGGTGTTGCGTATCAGGTGCTAGAGGCGCGTGCGCGGTTTGGTGGCCGGATTAAAGCTGCATATGTTGGGGGTGCCGGATTTGATCTGGGGCCGTCATGGTTCTGGCCGGGGCAACCACGTATGGCTGCTATGGTGGAACGGTTTGGCCTGAAGGTTTTTGATCAATACGCAAATGGTACGCTAAGTTTCGAAGATGAAGCGGGGGCGGTTCATCGCGACGTTGGGTTTTCCTCAATGGAAGGATCATACCGTATAGCAGGCGGGATTACCGCGCTGATCGACCCGTTGGTTTCTGGTCTTGATCAGCGCAATATTATGACGGATGCGGTTGTGTCGGCGATCCATGAGGCAGACGGGGTTGCTGTTGAATTGCAAAGCGGCGTGACGATAAAGGGCAAACGTGCCATTTTGGCTTTACCACCGCGCGTGGCGGCTGAATTACGATATGAGCCTGAGCTGCCGTCTTTGGCAATTAAAGCGATGCGGTTAGTTCCTACATGGATGGGTGGACAGGCAAAGTTTGTGGCGGTTTATGATCGCCCTTTCTGGCGTGAAGACGGCTTATCAGGTGACGCGATGAGCCGGCATGGCCCATTGGTGGAAATTCATGATGCAACGGACCCAAACACGGGTCTTGGGGCATTGTTCGGATTTGTCGGTATCCCTGCGCATATGCGACATGGGCATAGTGAAGCGGTTAAATCAGCTGCTATTGAACAGCTGGGGCGGCTTTTCGGGAAGCAGGCATTGTCCCCCAAAGAGATATTTTACCAAGATTGGGCGCAGCAGGTGGAAACCGCGTCTGATCTTGATTTTGATCCGGTAAGCGAACACCCGCATTATGGTTTACCAGCTTCATTATCGGGGCTTTGGGGTAAACGTTTGCACATGGGATCAACTGAAATTGCAACACAGTTCGGTGGATATTTGGAAGGTGCACTAGAGGTTGCGGAACATCTTGCCCAAGATTTAATTGCTGATAGATAGGGGTGATACAACCCCCCTGCGGGCAGTCTGGAAACTTGGGAGAAATGACATGGAAATCGTATCTGAAAACACCTGTTTTGGTGGTGTTCAAGGTGTTTATAAACACGCATCTGCCGCTTGTCAGTGCGACATGACATTGGCGGTTTATCTACCACCGCAAGCAAAGCTGAAAAAAGTACCTGTGTTGTGGTTCTTGTCAGGTTTGACCTGTACGCATGATAATGCGATGACCAAGGCAGGGGCGCAAGCGTGGGCGGCTAAATACGGGATTGCATTGGTGTTTCCGGATACCTCTCCGCGCGGCGAAGGGGTTGCGGATGACGATGCATATGATCTGGGGCAGGGTGCCGGGTTTTATGTAGATGCGACACAAAAGCCATGGGCGCCACATTTTAACATGTGGACATATGCAACACGGGAATTGCCTGATCTGGTTGCGACAGAATTTCCTGTTATTGAAGAAAAACAGGGAATTACAGGACATTCCATGGGCGGACACGGTGCGCTGAGCATTGCGATGACTTTGCCTGATCGCTATACATCCGTTTCCGCATTTGCACCAATTGCAAACCCGACCGCATCCGACTGGGGGCGCAAACAATTGGGTGCCTATTTAGGGGCGGATGAGGCTGCATGGGTGCCACATGATGCGTCGCTTTTGATGGTGGAACGCGGGTTTCATAATCCTGTTTTGATTGATCAGGGCACGGCGGATAATTTCTATGATCTGTTGAAACCACAAGCACTTGCAGATGCAATTATCGAACGTAAACAAGCGGCCAGCATGCGGATGCAAAGTGGATATGACCACAGTTATTTCTTTATCCAGAGCTTTATGCAGGATCATGTGAAGTTTCACGCGGAATTATTGAAGTGATACAATTTCCCGCCTGAAGAGTTGTTCTGCAACCTTGTCAGGGTCTTCCTCAAAATTCCTGGCAGCCATGTGGCCAGCATAGACCGCGTCGGCTATTAGACCCGGGGCGGCGGCGTCGCCGATCAGTTCTAAGGTTTGAAACTTTGTATCGCTTGTTTTCAGCGTGTCATACAGATTGCTGTGACGGGCGCGTTCCGTGATCAGAAGAACCGCACCGCAGGTGATTTCCTGTGATTGCCCTGAATAGGTGCAGGCCAATACGCAGCCCATGGCACTGATCGCAGCCAGTTCCTGACCTGTGTGAATTGTCACGCCAAGTTCTATCAGACTTTTCTGGATACGTTTTTGCTCTAAGGTCAGCTCGGTCCAGGGCGATACCATGCTGGCGGGGGTTGCGAAAATCACCTTGTGACCAGCTGTGGCCAGATGCTCAGCCAAGACGCCGCCGATATATATCTGGTCGTCATCATAGATTACAATGGGACCGTTTTTAGGCATTCTACCTGCCATAATGTCGTCGGGGGTCAGGATCGACATAGTGCTTGCGATCTTAAGCGGGCGACGACTGCTGCGCCCGATACCATCACGCCGCCAGCTGGAACCGGTGGCAATGATTACGTTTGGAATGCCAAGTTCGATGACGTCCTTGGCGGTTAGGTTGCTTTCCATGAATATCTGCACGTTGGCGCGTTGTTGCAGATCGTAAATCCGGTGGTCGGCAACGCGTTTCCATGCGCCCAAGCCGTGCAAACGGGATTCAGTGGCAACCCGGCCGCCCAGTTCTTTGCCGGCTTCTGCCAGTGTTACCTGATAGCCGCGTTTAGCCAGTTGCATCGTGCATTCCAGCCCTGCGGGACCTGCGCCCACAACCAAAGCATGATCTTCTGCACCTTTAGGGGCGATGTTTTCCGGATGCCAGTCACGGCGCCATTCCTCGCCCATTGTGGGGTTTTGGGTGCAACGGATCGTGATGCCCAGATTGTCGCTGGAGACACAGATATTACAGCCGATACATTCACGGATCTCGTCAATGCGACCGTCTTTTATCTTCTGCGGCAGAAAGGGGTCGGCGATAGAAGGGCGTGCAGCGCCGATAAAATCAACCACACCGCGCTTTACCATCGAGAGCATCATATCGGGTGAGGTCAGGCGGCCGACCGCAACTACGGGTTTGGTGGTGACTTGTTTGACGAACTCAATGTAGGGTGTCTGGTAACCGTCGTTTGGCTGGTACCGCGTTGTGGCACTGTCGTTTGACCAATCGGACACGTTAACGTCCCACAGATCGGGTAATTCTGCCAGCATTTCAACAACCGCGCGGCCTTCTTCATGGGCCTGCATGCCATCTATGCCCTGCATCTCATCCACGGCAAAGCGAAAGGCAACGGCGCAGGTATCACCGACCTCGTCATGGGTTTCCTCCAGTAATTCACGGATCAAGCGAGCGCGGTTTTCCAGGCTGCCGCCGTATTCGTCTGTGCGGTCGTTGAATTGCGGTAACAGAAAATGATGCGGCAGGGACATATGATGGCCTGCGTAAACATAGATCACGTCAAAGCCTGCTTGTTTGGCACGGCGCGCAGCGTTGCGGTGCCAGTTGCGAAACTCGCGGATGTCGGATTTATCCATGGCGCGAGCCTGTTTGGGGCAAGCGAAATCGATTGACATGTCGGAAGGTGCAAGAACGGGCGCGCGGGTTAGCATGTTGGCGGCATGATTGCCGTTGTGGACAAGTTCTACCGCAGCTAACGACCCTTTGGCGTGAACGGCTTCTGTCATCAGGCGTAGGGCGGGGATGTCGCGTTCGTCCCACAGACGTTGTTCGACATAGGGTGACAGATCGGAACTGGGATGGATTTCGGTTTCTTCGGTGCTGACAACACCCCAACCCCCTTCGGCTTTCATAGCGCGCATGGCCGCGTGGGCTTGTGGTCTGACATGACCCATGCCGCAGCAATGCGGGACTTGGTAAAAGCGGTTCGGTGCGGTGACCGGGCCGATTTTTACAGGTTCAAACAGGGTGGAATATTTGTTGTTATTAGACATTACGCATACCTTAAGAATTTGATTGTATAGTGGCAGATTTTATGAAATTATACAAGTGTATAATAAGAAGTAACTGACATGAATGATTCTCGTAAAAGTTTCAAAAGGGAAGCCCCTGATCAGCGTCAGGATGCACTTATTGATGCGACGCTGTCGTTGATTGCGACCGGTGGGCCGGAAGCTGCAACCGTACGCAACATTGCTCTGAAAGCGGGGGTCACCCAAGGATTGATCCGGCATTACTTCTCGACCAAGGAAGATTTGATCGGTGCTGCCTATGAACGGCATATGACGACGATGCGTTATGCCACATATTCGACGCTTGAACGCGAACTGCCCGGTGCGGTGGCCCGACTTGGTGCACTTGTGACGGCGTCTTTGTCGCCACCTGTCACGGACCCGCGCGCTATGGCATTATGGGCGGGTTTTATCCAGTCTGTTCAACGGGATACGGCAATGCGGGCGATCCATGAAAAAACCTATTTCCAGTTTCGAGATCAGTTACAAGTGCTAATCAATGAGGCGTTTATCGAAGTGGGGCAGCCCAAGGATAAGATGGATTTGCGCAAATTTGCAATCGCCTGCAACGCGGTATTGGACGGCTTGTGGCTGGAAGGCAGTGCGCTACCGGATACATTTGAGACAGGCGAGTTGCCTGCAATCGGATTAGCGTCAATTGGCGCAATCCTGGGTATAAAACTGGAGGTATGACAGTGAAATTTGCATCTAGAACCAAGTGGCTTGCCGGCTTGGGCAGTGAAAAATGGGCGGTGCATTTGCGTGCGCTTAAAATGCAGGCCGAGGGGCGTGATATTATCAAGATGACCATTGGTGAACCTGATGTGCCACCGCCGGAAGCGCTGATAAAAACGGCTGTTGCGGCGATGGAAAACGGGCGTACACGTTATTCAAACGGGCGTGGGGAAACGAACCTGCTTGCAGCTCTTTCCGAACGCTACACACGCAGTTCCGGGCGAGTGATCGGGCCTGACCAATTCATTTGCCTGCCGGGGACACAATCAGCACTTTATGCGGTCATGCAAGGCATTGCGCAGATGGGTGATGAGATTTTGGTGGGTGACCCGATGTACGCGACATACGAGGGGGTTATTGCAGCCAGTGGTGCAACAACGGTTCCGGTGCCGATCAGGGCAGAAAACGGTTTTCGGATTTCAGCGGCGGATATTGCCGCAAGAATTACGCCGCAAAGTCGTGCGATCCTGTTAAACAGCCCGCATAATCCTTCGGGCGCGATACTGACGGCTGATGATATTGCACAGATAGGGGCTTTGGCGATCAAGCATGATCTGTGGATTATTGCCGATGAGGTTTATGAGGAACTTGTGTTTGATACGGGCACTTTCACATCAGCGCTTGTGTCACAGGAACTGGCTGATCGGGTGATTGTGGTGTCGTCGATTTCCAAGTCCCATGCCGCACCGGGATTTCGCAGCGGTTGGTGTGTTGGTTCTTCGGATTTTATAAAGCGCCTTTTGCCTGTGGCTGAGACAATGTTGTTTGGCAATCAACCGTTCATAGCCGATATGACGGCAGAGGCGATTTCAGCGCCTTCCGATGTGGCTGCAGGGATGCGGGCGCGGTTTGCGCGGCGTGCTGATGTTTTATTTGCAGCCCTTAACGGCGCTGCAGGTTTACAGGTGTGCAAACCACAAGCAGGTATGTTCGCACTGGTTGATATTTCTGCGACAGGAATGGGAAGCGAAGAATATGCGCTGGATTTGCTGGAAAATGCCGGTGTTGCAGTGATGCCGGGCGCGTCATTTGGTGCGTGTTTAACCAATTGGGTACGTGTTGCGCTGACGGTTGAAGATGAAACTGTGATGCAAGCCTGCGAACGGATTACAGAGCACGCAACAACATTGCAAAAACTGAAGGAAGCATCATGACAACGATCGGGGAAGCGCTGGTTGCGCAATTGGAAGAGCGCGGTGTGGAAGTTGTGTTCGGTATACCCGGCGTGCACACGGTCGAATTGTACCGCGGTTTGGCAGGATCGAACATCCGCCATATAACGGCACGCCATGAACAAGGTGCAGGCTTTATGGCCGATGGTTATGCGCGGGTTTCTGGCAAACCGGGTGTGGCGTTTTTGATCACCGGGCCCGGTTTGGCCAATGCGTTTACACCCATGGCACAGGCACGCGCGGACAGTAGTCCGATGTTGGTCATATCGGGTGTGAATGCACGCGCAACATTGGGACGTGGTCTGGGTTGTCTGCACGAATTGCCTGAACAGCAGAAAATGACTGCAACACTTGCTTTGGCCTCGACACAATTGGGCACAGATACTGATCTTACGCCTGCATTGGATCAGGCTTATGATCTTTTTGAAAATCACCGCGGCGGCCCTGTGCATATCGAAGTGCCAACAGATGTGATGAAGCTGCCTTATGAGGTTGCGCGTAAAGCTGCGGTCGTAAACCCTGCTAAAGCAGAGGTGGATATGACGGAGGTGGCGGCGTTGTTAAAAGCGGCGAAGTCACCAGTTATTATTGCTGGCGGAGGCGCACGCTGGGCGGAAAGTGATCTGCGTGCACTTGCTAAGCGGTTGGATGCACCTGTGGTGGAAACCGTGAACGGGCGCGGGCTTTTACATGGGGATACATTGTGTGTGCCTGCAAGCCCAAGCCTGAAATCGGTGAACAAGCTGATCGAGGCGGCAGATGTGGTTTTGGCCCTGGGAACCGAATTCGGATCGACGGATTACGGCATGTGTGGTACCTCTTGCCCACCCGCCATGGCGAAGTTGATCCGCGTTGATATATCCGCCGACCAACTGGCGCGTCATCCTGTGGATTATCCGATATGCGGGCGTGTGGAAGATGTGCTGCCGGGTGTGTTGCGGGCTTTGGGTGACGGTGTTGCGCAAAATAACGGTGCGGACAGAGCCGGTACTGTCAGAGATGAAGCATGGGATGAAATTGGCGAAGATTACCGCGTGCAGGTTGGATTGCTTGAGACCATCCAAGACGCTTTGCCAAACGCGATTTTGATCGGTGACAGCACGCAAGTGATATATGCGGGCAACCTTTATTATGACCATGACCGCGTCGGTGGTTGGTTTAATGCGGCCACCGGATTTGGTGCGCTGGGCTTTTCAATTCCTGCCTGTGTCGGGGCTGCTTTGGCTGATCCGACAGCGCAGGTGGTTTGTTTGGTAGGCGATGGTGGTGCACAGTTTACAATGCCTGAAATAATGGTGGCCGTGGACGAAAAACTGCCGATCCTTTTTATAGTCTGGAACAACCACGGATATCAGGAAATTGAAACCTCGATGGCACGTGCGGGGGTGACGGTTGTTGGTTGTGATCCGACACCGCCCGCATTTGAATATATTGCAAAAGCTTGCGGTATACCGTTTCAAAGCTGCGAAATGACCAGTGAAAGTTTGGCCAATGTGTTGCGTGCCCCACGCCCGCAAGATGGCCCGATGATGATTGAAATCAAGGCTTAGAGGATAAAATGACAGAACATTCTTATGAATTTACCCGTGCGGTTACCCGTAAACCAAGTGCCAGTATTGTAGACGGGCTGCGGGCGGCTGACATTGGTACGCCGGATCTTGATCAAATGCTGAAAGATCATGCGCATTATGTGGCTATTTTGCGCGAAACAGGTGCGAAAGTCGTGGAATTACCTGCGTTGGAAGCCTATCCCGATGCGGTGTTCGTCGAAGACACGGCCCTGTGCCTGCCTGAAGGCGCTGTTATGATGCGCCCGGGTGCACCGTCCAGGGCAGGGGAAGTGGACGGCATGGCCCCTGTTTTACGGGACATTTACGATGATGTGCTTGAAATAAGCGGCCCGGGGTTTATTGAAGGTGGTGACATTCTAACCACGTCTAAGGAAATCCTTGTGGGTCGCTCCGCGCGTACGGATGCCGCAGGTGTAGCCGAGCTGCAAAGCCTTGTTGATCAGTGGGGATATAGCGTGCGCGAAGTGTTTACGCCCGAAGGTGTGCTGCATTTCAAAACTGACTGTTCTTTGTTGGATGCCGAGACAATTTTATCAACTAAACGGCTGGATGCATCGGGGTGTTTTGAAGGCTATAACGTTATTCATACGAGCGATGGGGAAGAAGCGGCTGCCAATGCAATCCGCTTCAACCAGTTTGTTATTATGCCAGCAGGGTTTCCCAAAACCTCTGAACGATTATGCGCGGCGGGGTACGATGTGCGCGAGGTCAACAACACGGAATGCGCCAAGCTGGATGGTGGCATGTCATGTTTGTCACTGCGGTTTTAATTCAGCAAGCCGGGTTTCCAATTCAATGATCCTGTCTTGTAGAACTGAGACCGATTTTTCAATGTCGGGCAATGTATAGCGTTCGGTGATATGTTGTGGGCAATTCCAATCAAAGCCCTCAACAGTGATGACAAAACCACGTTCGATATGGCCGCGGTAGTCGGGCATTTGCAGTTTTTCAATTATGTCCGGTTTATCAAGGCCGACCAATGACACCCGCCCCAGAAGTTTCAGGCGGGTTTTATTGGCGTAATCCATGAAGAACAAAGAGACGCGGTCATCTTTGGTCAGGTTGCCAACGCTGACATATTGCTTGTTGCCTCGAAAATCGGGCATTGCGATGGTTTTTTCATCCAAGATTTTAACAAAGCCCTGCGGCCCGCCGCGATGCTGGACATAGGGCCACCCGGTTTCGCTGACTGTCGCCATATAAAGGCTGTCACGGGCAGAAATGAATGCTGCTTCATTCGGGCCGAGCAGATTGTTGTAATCCTCTGACGGCTCTTCCATGCGGGTGTACATTTTGCGGCTGCCCATATTGGATTGGATAGACTTAACGGTGTCTGTAAAGGCAATTTCTGCGAATTTATGTCCCATAATAACCTCCTATAAACCTAGATCGCTTAGGCCCGGGTGATGGGCAGGGCGCGGGCCTTTTGTCCATTTGAATTTGCGGTCAGCTTCGGTAATGGATAGATCGTTGATGCTGGCAAAACGGTATTTCATCAGGCCGTTTCCATCAAATTCCCAGTTTTCATTGCCATAAGAACGAAACCAGTCACCTGCATGATTGTGCCATTCATAGGCAAAACGCACAGCGATGCGATTATCCGTAAATGCCCAAAGCTCTTTGACCAGGCGGTAGTCCTGTTCGCGTTGCCATTTGCCAGTCAGGAACGCGATAATTTCCGCACGGCCTTTGGGGAATTCATTGCGGTTGCGCCAGATACTGTCGGGCGTATATGCCAGTGCAATTTTCTCGGGGTTCTGGCCGTTCCAGCCATCTTCGGCGGCGCGAACTTTTTGTATGGCGGTGTCTTTTGTAAAGGGTGGAAGCGGGGGACGTTGTGACATGGGATTTATCCTTTTAATGTATGGTGGGGCGCAAGGGAGGATTGCGCCCCGATGTTTATATTAGTTGCTTAATGAACGATCCAGAAAGGTGTGGATTTTATCCGCGATTTCAGGTCCGTTTGTTTCAAGCGCAAAGTGGCCGGCATCAAGCATATGAACCTCTGCATTCGGCAAGTCCCGTAAATATGGTGCGGCACCTTCACTTGGGAATATTACGTCATTTTTACCCCAGACAATCAAGGTCGGTGGTTGAAATGTCCGAAAGTATTCCTGAAATTCAGGGTATAGATCAACATTGGTGCGGTAATCGTAGAACAGGTCAAGCTGGATTTCCTGATTGCCGGGACGATCCAGATAGGCTTGGTCAAGCATCCATGCATCCGGGCTGACCAGATCTGCATTTTCTGCAGGAATACCGTGTGTATACTGCCATTCCGTTGCGCCGACTTCTAGGAAGCCACGTAGTTTTTCGCGGTTTCCTGTGGTGTCATCAGACCAGTAGGTTTTGAACACATCCCAGAATTCAAGCAGACCTTCATCATAGGCATTACCGTTTTGAATGATCAGAGCGTTGACTTTTTCAGGGGCTTTCAGAGCTAGACGATAACCAACCGGTGCACCGTAATCCATAACGTAAAGCGCATAATCATCCAGTTTCAAAGTATTTGTGAAACCTTCCATCAGGGTTGCGTATGACGCAAATGAATAGTTGAAATCTTCGCGTGAAGGCATAGCACTACGGCCAAACCCCGGATAATCGGGCGCAATGACGTGATATTTATCGGCAAGGGCCGGGATCAGGTTGCGGTATTGCTGGGATGATGTCGGGAAGCCGTGGAGCAGCAGTAATGTTGGTGCGTCCTTTGCACCGGCTTCGCGGTAGAATATTTCAAGACCGTCGATTGCAACTGTTTTGTAGTGGATTGCATTTTCGGTTTGAGCAGACGCTGCCTGCGCTTGTGTGGATGTTATGATTGGTGATGCGATTAATCCTAGTGCCAGAAAAGCAGCGCCAAAGGCTTGTTTGAATTTGAAGGGTGTCATTTTATGTTCTTCCTTTGTGTATCAGGCGTTGGCCCGTGTTGCGTTAAAATATGTATAGAGTTATTTATTTAGTTGAATAATACGTTTAATATTGAATATACTATTCCAAAAATAGGAATAATAATGGATCGCTTGCTGGAAATGGAAGTATTTGTAGCTGTCAATGAAATGGGCAGTTTCAACAAAGCGGCTGAAAGAATGCGTATGTCGCCGCCAGCGATTACACGCGCGGTTTCATCACTGGAAGAGCGACTTGGTGTATCATTGTTGACGCGTACGACACGGCGATTGCATCTGACCGATGCGGGGATACGGTTTCTGGAAAGTGCGCAACGCTTGTTGGGGGAAATCGACACGGCTGAAAAGAATGCCAGTGGAGAGATGGGTGTGCCGCAAGGGCATCTGACAATTTCCGCCTCTGTCACGTTCGGGAGATACATTATAACCCCGATGGTGCGCGCATTTTTGCAAGCGCATCCGAAAATTACCGCGACTGTCCTTGGGTTGGACCGTGTGGTGAATATGGTAGACGAGGGTGTTGATGCGGCCGTGCGCATTGGGGATTTGCCTGAATCCAGCCTGATTGCCCGCCGTGTGGGTCATGTGCGCCGCTTTTTTGTCGCCAGTCCCGATTATCTTGCACGTAGAGGTTATCCCGTCGTACCACAGGATCTGAAACTGCATTCAATTATTGGGTTTTCGAATATCCTGACAAATCAGGATTGGTATTACAAAACCCCGACGGCAAAAGGCCATGTTACACTTGCACCGCGCCTAGAGGTGAATGATGCCACAGCAGCGGTAGAGGCAGCCCTTGCGGGCGAAGGGATTACAATGGCGATGTCATATCTGCTTGGGGATTTGATCAAGACAAAGCAGCTGATACCAATATTGACAGATTATTTACCGCAAGAGTTACCTGTTCATCTGGTGTTTCCACAAAGCCGGCTGATTGCGCCGAAGTTACGGGCATTCATAGATTACTCGGGGCATCGTTTAAAACGTGAACTGGTCGGTCTGGCGATCTAGAATGGCTCTTGGGATGGTTGGACTGCTGTTGCGCGGCTTTCCATACGTTCCAGATTAACGATTGTAGACAGCATCAACCGATCTTGTGACCAATCGCCCGGCTTTTGTATGGCAAGCGACATCAGAATGACCAACGCCATTGCGGGAAGTAAAAGACATGCAAAAGCTTTGCGCGATATAGGTGTGGTCGCAGGTTCGACCATGGCAATGATGCGATGTTTTAAAGATGCTGCAGCACTTAAACCAAGCGGTGTGTTTTCAACCTGAACAAATGGAACCGCCGGTAGTGCAATTGAGTAACTGTCTTCTTTGCGGATACTGTTTTTACAGACTTTCAACAGACACTCGCAATACGCCTGAATATCGAAGTGTTTTTTTAAGACCAGTTGTTGATCACAGGCCAGTTCGCGTAATTGTTGAACCTGACGTTTCCAGAAGTAAAACACGGGGTTCCAGAAAAAGAACGGACGCAAGGCCTCTAGAATAAAAGCCCATTCCACATCACCCTGACGGATGTGCTGAAGCTCGTGACCCAATGCCATTTTCAGGTCTTCGTTTTCGGCCAACATTCCCGACGGTATAACCACATAACGTGTGTTCAGACTGCGGGTGGAAAACGGGATAAAGGTTGTATCGCTTAACCGAATTTTCAGATTGCCAAACTGCCGCCATGCATAACTTGCCCGTAATACTGACCTGAGTTTGAAAATATTGATAATTGAACGGGCAAATATTGCGGTAAAACCAATGGAAAACAATATTGCAATGGTAAAACCGGTAGGTGTATTCAAACTGAGAATATCTTGCATAAATGTATTGCGTATTCCAAGCATACGCTCAAATTCAACGGCTTTCATTTCAATGCTGCCATTCAGATACTGGGCAACTGCAATGTCGGAAACGCTCATAGAGAAATCAGGGGATAGCAGGCCCAGTTGAATGGATGCGGCAATTGCCGCTATCGCGATCGGGCTAAGGGCTATGGCTAAAAAGACACCGTTTAACAGGCGCAGCTGAAATATATAGGGTAACTGGAACTTTAGTTTATTATTTGTGTATTGAATGAATTTCCACAGGGCGAATGCAAAGATCAGCATAATATTGGCATTGATATAAGCGTTCAGAACAGCATCAGTCAGTATCATTTTTCAACCTCTTATCCAACAGAGCTCGAATTTCCTCTAATGCTTCTTCAGACATACCGTAATCATCAACCAGACGTGCAACCAGTGATACAGGTGTGTCGTCAAACAGCTTTTCAGACAGGTTCTTAAGCGACCTTGACTGATAGACATCTTTTTTAATGGTGGGCTGGTATATGAATGTCTTGCCCTCTTTCGTGCTTACCACAAATTCTTTCTTTTCCAAAATCCGTAGAATTGTGGCGGCGGATGTGTAGGCCAGATTGCGTCCGGGTGCCAGTTTGGCCAGAACGTCACGTACGGTTCCCTGACCTAGTTTCCATAGATGAGACATGAACTCCAGTTCGACTTCCGTCAGCAGTTCGTTCTTTTTCTTTTTTTGTCTCATTCTTATTTTATCCAAAATAAATTTTTACTGGGCCCACTAAATACTAAAATCGACGTTTTTCCAAGTGCCAAGCTGACTTATACTTTCCAGAAACAAAACACGCCCCATCCTATGGCCAAGCCAAGTGGTGCCCAAAGCGGCATTCCCATCAATCCAAGCCATGCCAAAAAGATGTAGACCGTTCCAAGAAGCGAGATAAACAAGCGGTCACCGCGTGTGGTGGTAAGCCCGAATATTCCTTTGCGTTCAGCACCGCCGGGGTATTTTATTTCCAATACCGTTAACACACCCATCGCGCTGAAAATTCCAATGAAAATCAGTGCAGTGGGCCAGGTCCATGCCATCCATCCCAGCATTATACCCTCCCCAGGGCAAAGCCCTTGGCTATGTGGTTGCGCACAAAATAAATCACGATGGCACCGGGGATGATGGTCAGTGTTCCAGCGGCAGCCAACAGCCCCAATTCATATCCGGCACTTGAAGCGGTTTTCGTCATAGTGGCAGCAATCGGTTTTGCGTAAACCGCGGTCAGGGTTTTGGCCAACAGAAGTTCAACCCATGAAAACATGAAGCAAAAGAATGCGGCAACACCGACGCCTGCTTTGATCGATGGCAGGAATATAGTGGTAAAAAAGCGCGGAAATGAATAACCGTCGACGTAGGCGGTTTCATCCAGTTCTTTGGGAACACCCCCCATGAAGCCTTCTAATATCCAAACGGCGAGCGGGATATTAAACAGGCAATGCGCAAGAGCCACGGCAATGTGGGTGTCAAACAGGCCAACTGCTGAATATAGCTGGAAGAAAGGCAGTGCGAAAACGGCGGCGGGGGCCATGCGGTTCGTCAAAAGCCAGAAGAACAGTTGCTTGTCGCCCAAGAAACGGTAGCGCGAAAATGCGTAAGCAGCAGGCAGGGCGACGATTAGGGAAATGACCGTGTTCAGCGATACATAGATAACCGAATTTATATACCCCCAATACCATGTGGGGTCAGTGAAAATCACCCGGTAGTTATCAAACGTCCATGTTTGCGGGAACAGTGAAAACCCTGACAGAATTTCGCCCGTGGTCTTAAAGCTCATCGCGACAAGCCAATAAATCGGCAGCAATAGAAACAGGATGTAAATCAGCGGGATAAGGGTTCGTTTGCGCATGGTGTTCGTCCTAATTCGTGTCGTCTTTGGTCATTAGCGTGTAGAATAGCCATGACACAAAAAGGGTGATTGCAAAGTAGATCAGCGACATTGCGGCGGCAGGGCCAAGGTCAAACTGGCCAAGGGCGATTTTGACGAGGTCGATCGACAACAGGGTTGTCGCATTGCCGGGGCCTCCGCCGGTTAAAACGAAAATTTCGGTGTATATGTTGAAACTATCCATGAAGCGCAACAGGATGGCGATGGTAAGGACCTGTTTCATTTTGGGCAGTTGGATGTAACGGAATACCGCCCAGTTTGATGCCCCGTCGATCTTTGCTGCCTGATAGTAGGCATCCGGAATAGATACCAATCCGGCATAACTGAGCAGTACTACAAGGGATGTCCAGTGCCAGACATCCATTGTGATGATCGTGGCCCAAGCGGCAAACGTATTTTGGGTCATGTCGTAATTGATGCCTAATGTGTGGTTCATCAGATATCCAAGCAGGCCAATATCGGGCAGGGTAAAGATGTTCCACATCGCCCCCACCACATTCCAAGGGATCAACATCGGCAGGGCCATTGTCACCAGACAGACGGGCACCCAAAAGCCTGAACGCGGCATGGATAGGGCGATAATGATACCCAAGGGGATTTCAATGGCCAGAATGATTGCGGTGAACAGGAATTGGCGACCCAAAGCTGCGTGAAACCGTTCAGAGTGCAGCAGTTTTTCGAACCAGCCCAAGCCTTCCCAGAAAAACAGGTTGTTGCCAAAGGTTTCCTGCACCGAATAATTGACCACCGTCATCATTGGTATGAGCGCGTTAAAGGCCACCAGTAAAAGAACGGGCAGAACAAAGAGCCAGGCCTTTTGGTAATGCTTTTTCATGGCTGCGTTCCTTGTGCCTGTGTGGCAATCCAGCCGTCACGGTATAGTCGCGTTTTCGCGGGTTCAAATGACAGATGAACGGCCTCGCCCTGTGCGGGTACGGGCCCGTTTACAACGGCTTTAACCAAGGTTTCCCCGACCATCGCATCAACCACATTATGACGGCCGACGTCCGATACTTTACGAATTTTGGCCTTTAGGCCCTGATCGCCTAGGCTGACATACTCGGGGCGGATGCCGATCTCGGTGATACCGCCTTTGTCACCCTCAATGGCACCTTCCAGCTTAATCGGATTGCCGTGAAACAGTGCAGCCCCTTGATTAACGTCACAAGACAGCACATTCATGCCCGGTGATCCGATGAAATGACCCACGAAAGTATGGGCCGGCCGCTCGAACAATTCAACAGGCGTGCCGATTTGCACGATCTCGCCGTCGTTCATTACAACAACCTGATCAGCAAAGGTTAACGCCTCGGTCTGGTCGTGTGTGACATAGATCATCGTTGCACGCACCCTATGATGCAGCTCTTTCAGTTTAGAGCGTAGTTTCCATTTAAGATGCGGGTCGATGACAGTAAGGGGCTCATCAAACATCACCACATTCACGTCTTTACGTACCAGCCCGCGCCCCATGGATATTTTTTGTTTATTGTCAGGTGAGAGGCCTGCTGCGCGCAGCTGAAGCATATCATCAAGCTCCAGCATATGGGCGATCTCTTCGACCCGCTGTTTAACAGACACCTCATCAATGCCGCGATTGCGCAAGGGAAACGCAAGGTTATTAAAAACAGTCATGGTGTCGTAGATCACGGGGAACTGGAAAACCTGCGCGATATTACGTTGATCAGGGGGCAGGGCTGTTACATCTTTTCCATCAAAAAGAATTTGACCTTCCGAAGGGTCTAACAGCCCGGAAATAATATTCAGCAAAGTTGATTTCCCGCAACCGGACGGGCCTAATAATGCGTATGCGCCTCCGTCATCCCAATCCAGATCGATTTCCTTAAGAGCGTAATCTTCCGGTGCTTTTGGATTGGGGTAATAGCTGTGTCGTAATTTTGAAAGGGTGATTTTTGCCATGTCTTTTACCCTTTACGCGACAAGAGCGCCGTCGGGCGCAAAGTAGAAACATTTACTGGGGTCCATGTAAAAATCATGGGCTTCACCTATCTGGTATGGTTGAATGCCACGTGCCAATGAGACCCATGTATTATCGCCCATTTGAAAATGCGCACTGCTTTCAGAGCCGCTTAATTCGGTTACCAAAACGGTGCCTTTTAATGTGACTGTAGTCAAATCTGTTTGAGCGGGCATGATATGGTTCGGACGAACAGCGACAGTGTATTGACCGTCTTGCAAGTTGGCTGCAATCCCGGTTAGCGCCCATGTTGTGTCTGCGTCAAGAGTCGCTGTTGCGCCTTTTTTCGTAATGGTTGCCGCGTTGATTGGCGGGCTGGAAAATACTTGAGCCGATGCCAGATTGTGGGGGTTGCGGTAAATTTTGGCCGTGGGGCCGAATTGTGTGACATGGCCGTCATTCATCAATGCGGTATAGCCCCCCAATAACAATGCCTCTTCCGGCTCGGATGTAGCGTAAACCACGACGGCACCGCGGCCTGCGAATAATTCCGGTAATTGTTCGCGTAACTCTTCGCGCAGTTTATAATCAAGGTTTGCCAATGGCTCATCCAGAAACACCGCGCGACTTTCCTTGGCAATGGCGCGTGCAAGGGCTGTCCGTTGCTGTTGACCGCCTGACAGCTCTTGCGGGCGGCGTTGCAGCATAGGGCGGAGTTGTAAAATATCTGCGGCTTCTTCAACGCGACCTTGTATCTCGGATTTAGCCATGCCGGCCACTTTCAGCGGCGAGGCGATATTGTCGTAGACAGTCATATGTGGGTAGTTGACAAAAAACTGGTGTACCAGACTGATATTGCGCTTCTGGGTCGATAGTTTCGTGACATCTTTGCCATCCATAAACACTTGCCCACTTGAAATCGGATCAAGCCCGGCCATCATTTTGATCAGGGACGTTTTCCCCGCGCCGGTTTCCCCTAGCAGCACATTGAAGTGACCCGGTTCAAGAACCAAACTGGTTTCTTTGATATGGGTGATCCCATCAACGCTTTTAGTGATGTTTTTAAGCTCAAGTGTCATTTATTTACTTTTATTGTGATGCGTTTTATGGCGCATCAAATCTACACAGTGCCGGGGCCAAAAAGGCCCCGGCTGGATGGGTCTGTTTTCAATAGCCCCATCAGGGAGAGCTCTATTGTGCGGCCCAGCGGGCAACAAGGTCGTCGTAGTTGACGGTTACACCTTGTGGCTTTTCATTGTCCAATGGGGGTTTTGCACCACCATTTGCATACCAGTATTCCGCGTCTTTTTCTGCGTTCAGACGTGGACCACAGCCGCCGTAGACATTGGCTGCCTCATCAACAGCTTGCATACGCGCCATTGTGATATCCATTTCACCCGCCAAACGATCCATCGCTTCTTGCGGCGTAAACGCACCGGAATTCACGTCACCGATTTGCTGCCACCAGATCTGTGCCAGTTTTGGATAATCAGGCACGTTAATCCCTGTTGGCGACCATGCCACGCGGTCAGGCGAGCGGTAAAACTCGACCAAGCCGCCCAGATTAGGGGCGCGTTCGGAAAACGATGCGTGGTTAACGGTGCTGTTGCGAATAAAGGTCAGACCAACGTGTGATTTTTTCACGTCCACGGTTTTAGACACAGCGAACTGTGCATATAACCATGCAGCCTTGGCACGATCTTCCGGTGTGGATTTTAAAATAGTCCAAGATCCAACGTCCTGATAGCCAACTTTTTGGCCTTCTTGCCAATATGGGCCGTGTGGACTAGGGGCCATACGCCACAGCGGTTTGCCATTATCATCCACAGTATTGTTGCCTTCCGACTTCGGTTTTACCATATCTGCGGTAAAGGCCGTGTACCAGAAAATCTGTTGAGCTACATTGCCCTGACTAAGTGCGGGTAAAGACTGATAAAAGTCAAACGACGCCGCTCCGGGTGGTGCATAAGCACGCAACCATTCATCCCATTTACGGATCGCGTAGACCGCGGCCGGTCCGTTTGCTGCGCCACCCCGGCTGACAGATGCGCCTGACGGATTGCAAGAGCCCGCCTCCATGCGGATACCCCATTCATCAATCGGTATACCGTTTGGTTCACCTTTTGATCCCGTGCCTGCCATAGACAACCACGCGTCAGTCATACGCCAGCCTAGATCGGGTGCACGTTTACCGTAATCCATGTGGCCGTATATGCGCGTACCATCAACTTCTTTTACGTCATTGGAAAAGAACTCGGCGATGTCCTCATAAGCTGACCAGTTCACGGGCACGCCCAGATCATAACCATATTTGGCTTTGAACGCGGTTTTCAGGTCTTCACGGTCAAACCAATCTTTGCGGAACCAATAAAGGTTGGCAAATTGTTGGTCCGGTAACTGATAGAGATCACCGTCAGGCCCCGTAGTGAACTGGGTGCCAATAAAATCGCCCAGATCAAGGTCGGGGTTGGTCACGTCTGCGGCTGTACCTGCCATCCAGTCGGTCAGGTTATACGCCAATTGCAGACGAGAGTGTGTACCGATCAGGTCACTGTCGTTGACATAAGCGTCATAAAGATTACGGCCGGTTTGCATTTGGGTTTGAACCGCTTGCACAACTTCGCCTTCGCCCAAAATCTGGTGATTGACCTTAATCCCCGTAATTTCTTCAAAAGCTTTTGTCAGTACTTCGGACTCATACGAATGCGTCGGAATACCTTCTGAAAGAACATTAATCTCCATTCCGGCAAAAGGTTTCGCAGCATTGATGAACCACTTCATTTCAGCCATTTGATCATCTTTACTTAGTGATGATGGTTGAAATTCCTGATTGATCCATTTTTGCGCCGAGGCCTCGTCGGCCATAACTGTTGTAGATCCCGCAACAACGGCAACGGCCGCAGCTGCGGATAGCAGATACTTACGCATCTTTTCTCCTCCCATAATATTATTTAAACCAGCCTGCGCTGATCGTACCATAGTCAGCCAAAAGTTGCGATGTTGTCAAACTAAAAGTTTAGTAGAATTGCTAAGATAAATGTAACTAAATCGTGTGTTTAAAAAGAATCCTTTTTTTTCACATAACTATAGGGTTAGGATTTGTCGAATAAAGGGAGAGAAATTATGACAATAATAACGAGAATAACGAATATTTTGTCTGCAGTACTGATGCTTACGTTGCTTACAACATTGCCATCATCCGCGCAGGAAGATTGTAACCGTGGAACTTTGGATGCTGCATATTGTGATCGTAACTTCGATCAAACTGCAGATTTACCACTGGATGAAAGCCAGTGGGTTGATCCAAGCACGATTATATTTACCTATACACCTGTTGAAGATCCGGCCGTATATGCAAGCATTTGGGACGGATTTGTGAAACACATGGAGGCCACAACAGGTCGCAAGGTTGTGTTCTTTCCGGTTCAGTCAAATGCAGCACAACTTGAAGCCATGCGTTCGGGGCGTCTGCACGTCGCCGGCTTTAACACCGGCTCTAACCCGATTGCGGTTAGTTGTGCGGGATTTGTACCGTTTGGTATGATGGCAAAAAATGATGGTTCATTTGGGTATGAGATGGAAATCATTGTTCCAGCGGACTCGCCCATGCAGTCTCCTGCGGACATCAAAGGCAAAACAATGGCCTTTACTTCACCGACATCAAACTCAGGTTTCAAAGCACCGTCTGCAATTTTGAAGGGTGAGTTTGGTTTGATTGCCGAAACAGATTTCACACCTGTGTATTCAGGCAAGCATGACAACTCTATTCTGGGTGTTGCCAATGGTGACTATGAAGTGGCTGCGATTGCCAACTCTGTTTTGCTACGTATGATCCGTCGCGGTGTACTTGAAGAAGGTAAAGTGCGTACGATTTACAAGTCGCAAACATTTCCGACAACAGGCTATGGCTATGCGCACAACCTGAACCCAGCACTTGTTGCTAAAATCCAACAAGCTTTCTGGACATATGCTTGGGATGAAAATTTCAAAGCCGAGTTCAAAAAAGCGGACCGTTTTATCGGCATCACACATAAATTCGACTGGGCTGTGATCCGTCAAATCGATGCTGCAAATGGTGTTAGCTACGATTGTAAGTAAGCCTTATAAATAGCTATGCGAGGGCAGATCGTTTGGTCTGCCCTTGTATCTTGAAATCAATCAAAAAATATATGGAGGCTGCATGCTGCGTCTTGAGGGGCTGAAAAAGCGCTATAAAACTGGTGACTATGCGCTACAGGGCGTTGATTTGGAAATCCCTGATGGGCAAGTTATAGCCCTTATCGGGCCATCAGGTGCAGGTAAATCCACCTTGATCAGATGTGTTAACCGTCTGGTTGAACCAACCGAAGGCAAGGTTTATCTGGGCGATTTGGAGCTGACAACATTGTCATCGTCAAAATTGCGCAAAGCAAGGCGCCGCATGGGAATGATATTTCAGGAATATGCACTTGTTGAACGTTTAACGGTAATGGAAAACGTACTGTCCGGCCGATTGGGCTACGTTGGTTTCTGGGCAAGTTGTTTTCGCAAATTCCCCAAGAAAGACATTCAGGAAGCTTACCGTTTGCTTGACCGTGTTGGTCTAATGCACATGGCTGACAAACGCGCTGATGAACTATCAGGTGGGCAACGCCAGCGTGTCGGTATATGCCGTGCACTTATCCAAGATCCCGATCTGCTGTTGGTGGACGAGCCCACAGCCAGTCTTGACCCGAAAACATCGCGCCAGATTATGCGTTTGATTAACGAGCTATGCAAAGAACGCGGGTTGGCGGCGATCATCAATATTCACGATGTTTTGCTGGCGCAAATGTATTCGCAAAGGGTTGTTGGCCTGAAGCTGGGTGAGATTGTTTATGATGGCAAACCTGATGGGTTAAACCCTGCGGTTCTAACCAATATTTACGGTGAAGAAGACTGGGAAGCGACGATTGAAGAGGTCGACGAGGATGAACTTGTAGAGGATGAAGTCGAAGAGGCTACCGTATGAGCGTTGCCGAACCTGACTTCCCATCAAGCTGGAAAAAACCACCCTTTATTAAAAGCCCGTTGTTACGTTGGTCTATCATCATCGGCAGTGCGATTTATCTGGCACTGGCTTTTGGTACAATGGATGTTGACTGGGAACGTGCAGCAGAAGGGCTACCGCGCGGCAAACGCTTTCTGGCGGCATTCTTTCCACCGAATTTTTCAGACAACCTTGGTGTTATGTGGGATGGCATCTTTGAGAGCATCTGGATGGCGATCATTTCCACTGTTGCCGGTATTGCGCTGTCCATTCCGATAGGGCTGGGGGCTGCCAGAAATCTGGCACCAAAATGGGTCTATCTGGTATGTCGTTCAATTATTGGCGGATCGCGGACGTTCCCGGAAATTATCCTTGCGATCTTTGCTGTGAAGCTTTTCGGCTTTGGTCCGTTTGCGGGCTTTGTGGCCCTGTCCATCGGCACCATAGGCTTTTATGCAAAACTGCTGGCTGAGGATATTGAGAATATCAATCCTACTCAGGCCGAAGCGATCAAGGCCACAGGCTCTAGTTGGCCGCAGTGGATCAACTATGCAATCCAACCACAAGTCATGCCGCGTATGATCGGGCTTTCGGTTTATCGTCTTGATATCAATTTTCGTGAATCAGCCGTTGTAGGCATTGTTGGTGGTGGCGGTATTGGCGCTACGTTGAATACTGCATTTGAGCGTTATGAGTTCGACACGGCAGCAGCAATCCTGCTGATCATTATCGGCATTGTTATGGCGCTAGAATACACATCCGGTTACCTTAGAAAGTGGGTGCAGTAATATGCCTTTAATTGAAACGCCGGATGGCCCAATCTGGAAAAGACGCACAACCAAAGAACAGTTCATCAGATGGTTCATTTGGTTAATTGCGATTGCGATCATTGCCTATGCCTGGAAAGGTATTTCGGATAAAACCATCTGGTTTTTTGTGCAGGATGCACCGCGACAAGCTGCTGATATTGGCGCGCGGATGATCCCTCCGAAATTTAGCTATATGTCTCGCTTATGGGCACCGGTCTGGGATACGCTGAACATTGCAACCCTTGGCACAGTTATCGCATTGGTCATAGCTGTCCCCGTCGCTTTTGCAGCCGCACATAATACTACACCGCATCCGATAGTTAGGACGATTGCTATTTTTATTATAGTTTCGTCACGGTCTGTGAATTCGTTGATCTGGGCGTTGATGCTGGTGTTTATCTTTGGCCCCGGTGTTCTGGCAGGTACGATTGCTATCGGTCTGCGCTCTGTCGGTTTTTGTGCCAAACTGCTTTATGAGGGCATTGAGGAAATTGATCACACGCAGGTGGAAGCAATTGAAGCGACAGGTGCGACAAAAGCCCAGCAAATGCTGTTCGGGATCGTGCCGCAGGTTTTGCCCACATTCGCGGGTATTGGTGTATTTCGTTGGGATATTAACATTCGCGAAAGTACAATTCTGGGCCTAGTGGGTGCAGGTGGTATCGGACTGGAACTAAGCGGTTCGATCAATACTTTGGCATGGACACAAGTGTCGATGATTTTGCTGGTCATTCTGTCTACAGTGATCGTTAGTGAGTGGGTTTCCGCCAAGGTGCGCGGTGCCATTATCTGATGACGGATGATCCTGCTGCGGATACCGACTGGGCGTTTCATGCGTATGAGGCAGCGCGCAGTCGATTGCCGCAACCCAAATTTGCGGATGGTTTTCAGGTTGCAGATAAACTAAGCGATATTGCGGATCATTTTGATACGTTTTTGCTGGATGGTTTCGGTGTTTTGAATGTTGGTAAGGCGGCTGTACCGGGTGCTATTGACTGTGTTGAGCAATTACGCGCGCAAGGAAAAAAAGTTGTGCTTGTCACCAACTCGGCCAGCACTTCAATTTCGGGTCAAGTCGAGCGATATGCAAAGCTGGGGTTTGATTTTACGCATAAAGATATAGTTTCCAGCCGTGATCCGACCTTGGCTGCCATAGAAAAATCCCCAAGATATACTTGGGGTTTAGTGGCAGATCCGGTCTTTGGCCGCGATGGGATCGACCATCTTGATACGCAGTTTTTGACGGATAACTCTGTTGATTATGATGCTGTCGATGCGTTTTTATTGCTTGGTTGTACGGCTTGGGATGAAGCGCGCCAAAATATGCTTGAGCACTCTTTACGCCAAAATCCGCGCCCGGTTTATGTTGGCAATCCGGATATAGCAGCCCCTGTTGGTGGCAGCTTATCACGCCAACCCGGATATTATGCACACCGTTTGGCTGATGTGACAGATGTCGTTCCTCAGTTTTTTGGCAAACCGTTTTTCAATATTTATGAACATGTTTTTACGCGACTTGGGCCTGACTATGATCCGGAACGTACAGTTATGGTTGGCGATACATTGCATACAGATATACTGGGTGGCCGCATGGCGGGTATCAAAACCGCATTAATTACGGATTATGGCGTTCTGTCAAAAGCCGATATTAATCAAGCTGTTAAGCTGTCCGGGATAGTGCCAGACTACATTTTATCACGGATTTAGTTTCAATAAATAAAAATTTACCATTTGATAAATATTTAAACCTGTGCCAACATAACGCCAATTAATGTGCAAAATGGAGGTGCTCATGCCAAATTCAGTCGCTACAGAAGGGGTTGTTTCAAAACGTCTTGATAGCAAAACTCTGACAAATAATTTTTCAGATTTGCACCCGCCGTTAGATGATCACGAAGCGTTGGTAGCGGCTGATCGCTGTTATTTCTGTTATGATGCGCCTTGTATGGAGGCTTGCCCGACAAGCATTGATATACCGCTTTTCATTCGTCAGATCACAACAGGTACGCCCGAAGCATCGGCAAAAACAATATTCTCACAAAATATCCTGGGCGGCATGTGCGCGCGTGTCTGTCCGACGGAAACCTTATGTGAAGAGGTGTGTGTCCGCGAGACTGCAGAAGGCAAGCCGGTTGAAATAGGCCGCTTGCAACGCTACGCGACCGATACGTTTATGTATAAGGGGAAACAGCCGTTTCAAAGGGCAGCCGCAACCGGTAAGACTGTAGCTGTTGTAGGGGCAGGGCCAGCTGGTCTGTCTTGTGCGCACCGTTTGGCGGTGTTGGGCCATGATATAATCTTGTTTGATGCCCGCCCCAAAGGTGGCGGATTGAACGAGTTTGGTATCGCAAGTTATAAATCCGTTGATGGTTTCGCACAAAAAGAACTGGACTGGTTATTGTCGATTGGCGGCATCAACGTACGCTATGATAAAATGCTGGGTGCGGACATTACGCTGGAACAGCTACAGGTGGATTATGACGCGGTCTTTCTAGGGATTGGGCTGGGCGGCGTGAATGACTTGCGTACAGATGGCGAAGACAAAGATAATGTGCTGGATGCGGTTTCATTCATTTCGGATTTACGTCAGGCAGATGATTTAACGAAGCTGCCTATTGGTAAACATGTGGTTGTTATCGGTGGAGGCATGACGGCCGTGGATGCAGCTGTGCAATCCAAGTTATTAGGCGCGTTGGATGTGACCATCGTTTACAGACGCGGCAAGGAACGGATGAGCGCATCCGTTTTTGAACAGGATTTGGCAACATCAAAAGGCGTGCGGATAATCTATAACGCGAAGCCTGTTAAAGTCACAGGCAATGGGGCCGTTGCCGGTGTTGAGTTTGCCTATACTGAAACGAAGAATGGAAAACTGACTGCAACGGGTGAAACATTCAGTTTGCAGGCGGATCAGGTTTTCAAAGCCATCGGACAAACCCTGCAAGATGCACCTGCGGCGTTGAAAACCGAAGGCGGCAAGATCAAAGTGTCAGAGAGCGGGCAAAGCTCTGTTAACGGCGTTTGGGCCGGTGGCGATTGTGCCACGGGTGGTGACGATCTGACAGTAACGGGCGTGGCCGAGGGCCGCGATGCCGCAATGGATATTCATGCAAGCCTGATGGGCTGAGCAAACAAATATAAGGAGCCACATCATGGCAGACCTGACTAGCAATTTTATCGGAATAAAGTCTCCCAACCCGTTCTGGCTGGCCTCGGCACCACCTACGGACAAAGAATACAATGTTCGGCGTGCCTATGAGGCCGGCTGGGGTGGCGTTGTTTGGAAAACGCTGGGCGAAGCGGGACCACCTGTGGTCAACGTAAATGGCCCGCGTTATGGTGCGATTTGGGGCGCGGATCGACGGCTGTTGGGGTTGAACAATATTGAGCTGATTACTGACCGCCCATTGGAAGTGAACCTGCGTGAGATCAAGGCGGTGAAACGCGACTATCCTGATCGCGCTTTGATTGTGTCCCTGATGGTGCCTTGTGAGGAACAGGCGTGGAAATCCATTCTGGCAGAAGTTGAAGACACCGGTGCTGACGGGATAGAGCTGAATTTCGGTTGTCCGCACGGGATGGCCGAACGCGGTATGGGTTCGGCCGTGGGCCAAGTGCCCGAATACATCGAAATGGTGACGCGGTGGTGCAAACAATATTCGCGTATGCCTTGTATCGTAAAGCTGACACCGAACATCACGGATGTACGCAAGCCCGCACAAGCAGCCCTTGCGGGCGGGGCCGATGCGGTCAGCCTGATCAACACGATCAACTCCATTACATCCGTTGATCTGGATATATTCGCCCCTGAACCGACCATCGACGGTAAGGGTGCGCATGGCGGCTATTGCGGCCCTGCAGTGAAACCGATTGCGCTGAACATGGTGGCGGAAATCGCCCGTGATCCTGCAACCGCAAATCTGCCTATTTCGGGTATTGGCGGCATTACCACTTGGCGCGACGCCGCAGAGTTTATGGCGCTGGGGGCAGGCAATGTGCAGGTATGCACGGCTGCGATGACTTACGGGTTTAAAGTTGTTGAAGAAATGATCAGCGGCTTAAGCGAATGGATGGATGAAAAGAATATTTCAGCCGTGTCTGACGTTGTGGGCCGTGCGGTTCCCAATGCATCCGACTGGCAGCATCTGAACCTGAACTATATCGCCAAAGCAAAGATAGACCAGGACCTTTGTATCAAATGCGGCCGCTGTTATGCCGCCTGTGAGGATACATCGCATCAAGCCATTCTGATGTCGGACGATCGCGTATTCAGTGTCAATGACGATGAATGTGTCGCGTGCAATCTATGTGTGAATGTCTGCCCCGTGGAAGGCTGTATTAGCATGGACGCGATGCAAGCGGGCTCAACTGATCCGCGCACCGGTAAAGTGGTAAGCGACGTCAAAGCCGATTGGACAACGCACCCGAACAACCCGTCAGCAACCGCGGCGGAATAGAGTTTAGTGTGTCAATGTGGCGCGGTACATATTGTCCAGAAATGCTGCGGCCTGATCAAAACGGCTGTCTGCTTTATCGGATAGAACCGCGCAGACCTGCACATCGAAATCCGCGTAATGCTGGGTTGTTGCCCAGATGGAGAAAATTAAATGATAGGGGTCTATGGGTTTGATTAAACCGGCATCACACCAGTTTTGGATCAACGCGGCTTTTTCGTCCGTCAGGGTTTTCAATTGCCCTTTAAGCTCGGTCAGAATGCGCGGCGCACCTTGTATGATCTCATTGGCAAACAGGCGGCTCTCACGTGGGTAATCGCGCGACATTGCCAGCTTGCGTGCGACATAGGCACATATCTCGTCAACGGGATTATCACTGTCGCCCAAGTGCTTCAAGGGTTCAAGCCATGTGGTCAGCAAGCGGCTTAAAAGCTTTGCGTGAATGGCTTCTTTACCGTCAAAATAGTATAAGATGTTTGGTTTCGAGAGGCCCGATTGCAGCGCGATTTGATCAATGGTGGCACCGCGAAAACCGTAAGTTGCGAACACCTCTAAGGCGGCTTCCAGAATTTCTTCGGTTTTTTCCCGCTGGATACGGGTCTGCCCCTTGGTCGATGCGGCACGCGCCATATGTTTCCCCCTTTTTTGGAACAATCGCCTTGACCAACTGGCAGGGCTGGGTTCATAGTTTTGACCATATGGTCAGAAAAATACAATGGCAAGTTTTGCCGACACCTGATTGGGAGATAATGACATGACAACACCTGTAAGCAATCTGCGGATCAATGGTGACCGCTTGTGGGACAGCCTGATGGAAATGGCTGAAATCGGCCCCGGTATTGCGGGCGGTAACAATCGCCAAACGTTGACAGATGAAGACGCTGTCGGGCGCGCATTGTTTCAAAAATGGTGCGAAGAAGCTGGTTGTACCATGGGTCTGGATCAGATGGGCACGATGTTCGCGCGTCGCGAAGGCACTGACCCTGACGCTTTGCCGGTTTATGTCGGAAGCCATCTGGATACGCAGCCAACGGGCGGCAAGTATGACGGTGTTTTAGGTGTACTTGGCGGATTGGAAATTCTGCGCACACTGAATGATATGGGCATCAAGACCAAGCACCCGATTGTGGCGACCAACTGGACAAATGAAGAGGGCACACGCTTTGCCCCTGCAATGCTGGCGTCTGGTGTTTTTGGCGGTGTTCATACGCAGGAATGGGCTTACGCGCGTGAAGATGTCGAGGGTAAAAAATTCGGGGATGAACTGGCCCGTATCGGTTGGCGTGGTGATGAAGAGGTGGGCGCACGCAAAATGCATGCGTTCTTTGAATTGCATATCGAACAAGGTCCAATTCTGGAAATTGAAGGTAAGGATATTGGCGTTGTGACCCATGGCCAAGGGCTGTCCTGGACTGAAATCACCATTACGGGTAAAGACAGTCACACGGGGTCTACGCCTATGCCGATGCGCAAAAACGCCGGCCTTGGCATGGCGCGGATTTTAGAGGCGGTTGAACAAATTGCCCTGTCGCACGCGCCACATGCTGTGGGCGCGGCGGGCCATATTGATATCTATCCGAATTCGCGCAATGTAATCCCCGGTAAAGCCGTATTCACGGTCGATTTCCGATCCCCCGATTTGCAGGTCATAAAAGACATGGAAAATAAACTGCGAGAGGTCGCGTCTGCAATCGTCGGGCAAATGGGCCTTGGTATTACCTTTGAAAAGGTTGGTGGGTTTGATCCTGTTGAATTTGACGAAACCTGTGTGACAGCCGTGCGCAACGCCGCTGAACGTATGGGCTATAGCCACATGAACCTGATTTCAGGGGCGGGTCATGATGCCTGCTGGATCAACGGTGTGGCCCCTACCGCGATGGTGATGTGCCCCTGTGTGGGTGGGCTATCGCATAACGAGGCCGAGGATATTTCCAAAGAGTGGGCCACGGCTGGTGCGGATGTTCTGATGCAGGCGGTGGTTGAGACGGCGGAGATTGTGGAGTGAGGATTACTTTCTTAACTTGTTTTCTATTGCTTTTGTTTTCAGTAATTTCTTTTGCCGAAATAAAATACGTGTTGGGTGGAAAGCTGGTTGGTTTGAATACCTCTAAAGCAGTGGATGTTGAGATTCACCTTACCAAACGCAATGTTAAAAAATACTGTTTGGGTGCAAATAAAATTGATACAAGTTTAGAAGATTTAATTTCTTATAAGAGTTTTCCTATTGCTAATGATAAATACCCGGCATCTGATTTTGTATCAGGTTTTTTAACCGTAAAGTCAGTTTCGCGATCTCTTGGTTTTTATCCTAAAGCATATGTCTTGATATGGCAAAATATTGTGGGCGATGGTGATAAAGCTTTCAATGAAATAGAACGAAACAATGTAGTCGCTCTTTGGAGTTATACGAAATCATGGGCTAATATTCTGTGTTCTGAATAGGGAGAAAACAAATGACCAAAGTTATCAAAAACGGCACCGTCTGCACCGCAGATCGCGCTTGGAAAGCCGACGTTCTAATTGACGGCGAAATCATCAAACAAATCGGTGAAAACCTGACGGGGGACGAGTATATCGATGCCGAAGGCGCGTATGTGATCCCGGGCGGGATTGATCCGCATACGCATCTGGAAATGCCGTTTATGGGCACGACTGCGGCCGAGACTTTTGAAAGCGGTACTTGGGCAGCAGCCACGGGTGGCACGACGATGATTGTGGACTTTTGTCTGCCGGGTGCAGATGGGTCTATCAAGAACGCGATCAATGAATGGCACCGCAAATCGGCGCCGCAAATCTGCTCGGATGTGGGCTATCACATGGCGATCACAGGCTGGAACGAAGACATCCACCGCGAGATGGAGGATGCGGTGAAGATGGGTGTTAACAGCTTTAAACACTTCATGGCCTATAAGGGTGCCTTGATGGTGGAAGATGATGAGATGTTCGCGTCTTTTCAACGCTGTAAGGAGCTTGGTGCGCTGCCTATGGTGCACGCTGAAAATGGCGATCTTGTTGATTTGCTTCAGAAAAAATACATGGCCGAGGGTATTACAGGGCCGGAAGGTCATGCCTATTCACGCCCGCCTGAATTAGAGGGTGAGGCGGCGAACCGTGCGATCACTATTGCCGATGCGGCGGGGGTTCCGCTTTATATTGTGCATGTTTCTTGTGAGCAGGCACATGAAGCGATACGGCGTGCACGGCAAAAAGGCATGCGGGTTTATGGTGAACCTTTGATACAGTTTTTAACGTTGGATGAAAGCGAGTATTTCAACAAGGACTGGGACCATGCGGCGCGGCGTGTGATGTCGCCACCGTTTCGTAACAAGGAACATCAGGCGTCACTTTGGGCAGGTTTGCAATCTGGCAGTTTGCAGGTGGTTGCGACCGATCATGCGGCGTTTAATACCGAGCAAAAACGCGCTGGGCGCGATAATTTCTGCCTGATCCCCAATGGCTCGAACGGCTTGGAAGAACGGCTTTCCGTGCTTTGGACTGAAGGCGTTGAAACCGGACGGTTGACGCCCAGTGAATTTGTTGCTGTGACCAGTACAAACGTGGCTAAAATCCTGAATATCTATCCGAAAAAAGGTGCGATTGTCGAAGGGGCGGACGCGGATATCGTGGTTTGGGACCCGAAGATTTCCAAGACGATTTCGCCCAGTAATCACCACTCGGTTCTGGATTATAACGTGTTTGAGGGTTTCAACGTCACGGCCAATGCGCGCTATACATTGTCGCGCGGCGAAGTGATCTGGGCATGGGGCAAAAACAGCCAACCGCAACCGGGCCGTGGCCGTTTCGTGCCACGCCCTGCGTTCCCGTCGGCACATGCCGCATTGAGCAAATGGAAAGAGCTGAACAGTCCGCGCAAAATCGAGCGTGATCCAATGAATATTCCTGCGGGGATTTAAAAGGTTAATTTCGTGAACAAAGAAGTTATCATAGAAACCAAAGGTTTAGACCTGACGTTTGAAACAAACGACGGGCCTGTGCACGCGTTGAAAGACATTAACCTGACGATCGGGAAGGGTGAATTTGTGTCTTTCATCGGGCCTTCGGGCTGCGGTAAAACCACGCTTTTGCGGGTGATGGCCGATCTGGAACAGCCTACGGGCGGGACCTGTACGGTGAACGGTGTCAGCCCGCATGAGGCGCGGATGGCGCGGGCTTATGGCTATGTTTTTCAGGCGGCGGGCCTGTATCCTTGGCGGACTATCGGGGGCAATATCAAGCTGCCGTTGGAGATTATGGGGTATTCGAAAGCCGAACAGATTGAGCGGGTTTCAAAGGTGTTGGAACTGGTGGAACTGGACGGTTTCGAGAAGAAATTCCCGTGGCAGTTGTCAGGCGGCATGCAGCAGCGTGCAAGCATCGCGCGGGCGCTTGCTTTTGACGCGGATATTTTGCTGATGGACGAGCCTTTCGGGGCCTTGGACGAGATCGTGCGCGACCATTTGAACGAGCAATTGCTGGCGCTTTGGGAGCGTACACACAAGACCATCGGTTTTGTCACACACTCGATCCCCGAGGCGGTGTACCTTTCGACCAAGATCGTTGTGATGAGCCCGCGGCCCGGGCGGATTGCGGATATTATCGAAAGCACTTTACCGAAAGAACGCCCGTTGGAAATCCGCGACACGCCGGAGTTTATCGCGATTGCACACCGCGTGCGCGAAGGCCTGCTTGAGGGGCACTCAAATGGTTAACACGGGGCAAAAAGACGTGTCTGTTTTGCGTCTGTATCACGTCGGTATTGCGTCGGTATTTTGTCTGTTAACCAATTTGCGCACGGAGTGTGGTTTATGAGGTCGTTTGCCCCTGTTCTGACCGTGGTCGGTGCGATTTTCGTGATCTGGTACGGGGCGGCTGTCGCGTTGAATTCCGCTTGGGCCTACGACAAGGCAAAGCGTGCGGATGTAAGCTTGAGTTTCACCGAAATGGTTGCGGATACGATGGTGCAGAAAAAACCACTGCTGCCGGCGCCGCATCAGGTTGCGGTTGAGATTTACAAAACCACTGTGCAGAAAAAGATCACTTCGAAACGTTCGCTGATCTGGCACGGCTGGATCACGCTATCAGCCACGCTTTTGGGGTTTGCCATGGGCACCGGGCTGGGCATTTTGTTGGCGGTCGGTATCGTCTATAGCCGCGCGATGGACATGTCTGTTATGCCATGGGTGATCACCAGTCAAACCATTCCGATTCTGGCTGTGGCCCCGATGATAATCGTGGTGCTGAATGCGGTGGGTGTTTCGGGGCTTTTACCGAAAGCGATTATTTCGATGTATCTGTCGTTCTTCCCCGTGGTTGTGGGCATGGTCAAAGGGTTGCGGGCACCTGACGCGATGCAAATGGATCAAATGCGCACGTGGAATACGTCTAAGGCCAAGACGTTTTGGAAACTGCGGTTGCCAAGCTCGATGCCTTATCTGTTTCCGTCGTTGAAGATCGCGATGGCGGCGTCTTTGGTAGGCGCTATCGTCGGTGAATTGCCGACGGGGGCTGTTGCTGGATTGGGTGCGCGGCTATTGGCGGGCAGTTATTACGGGCAGACCATTCAGATTTGGAGTGCGTTGATTTCGGCGGCAATATTGGCGGCTATGCTGGTTGCGCTGATCGGGGTGTTGCAGAATATCACGCTGAAGCGGATGGGGATGCTGCGATGATCTGGATTGTTGGAGCATTGATATTTTGGGCCGCAATGTGGGCTTTGAATGTGCAATTATCAAAAGGGCCACGGACACGGATTATATCGCTGACGGTGCCATTTATTTTCGGGATCACACTATTGGTTTTATGGGAAGGCATAGTGCGTGGGTTTCAGATCAGCCCCATACTATTACCACCGCCAAGTGCTATTGCTGTGCGGTTTGCAAATAGCTTGCCGATTCTGTGGGTAGATTTTGTACAGACCTTCGTGAAGGGCGCGTTATCGGGCTATATCATCGGATGCGGGGCGGCATTTTTGACCGCGATTGCCGTGGATCGTTCGCCTTTCTTGCAACGCGGTCTGTTGCCTGTTGGCAATTTTGTGGCCGCCCTGCCGATTGTGGGCATGGCGCCCATATTGGTGATGTGGTTCGGGTTTGATTGGCAATCGAAGGCGGCTGTGGTTGTGGTGATGGTGTTTTTCCCGATGCTGGTGAATACGGTTGAGGGGTTAAGGGCTGCGGATCATATGCAGCGCGATTTGATGCGCACATACGGTGCGCGTTACTGGCAAGGATTGGCTAAACTGCGCCTGCCTGCAGCGATGCCGTTTATTTTCAACGGATTGAAAATTTGTTCGACACTTGCGCTGATCGGGGCCATTGTGGCAGAGTTCTTTGGCTCGCCTATCAAAGGTATGGGGTTTCGGATTTCAACGGAAGTCGGACGATTGGCATTGGATATGGTCTGGGCGGAAATTACGGTGGCGGCACTTGCAGGCTCGGCATTTTACGGGGCGGTGGCATTGATCGAGAAGGCGGTGACCTTCTGGCATCCATCGCAACGCGGATAAGAGATATTAAATTAAGTTCAACAAGGGAGACTAATGATGAATAGATTATTAACAACGGCACTGGCTGGTGTTTTGGCACTGGGAACATCGGTTGCGCAAGCGGCTGACGATGTGAGTTTACAGCTGAAATGGGTCACGCAAGCACAGTTTGCGGGTTACTACGTGGCATTGGACAAGGGGTTTTACAGTGATGAAGACCTGAATGTGACGATCAAGCCGGGTGGCCCCGATATTGCCCCTGCACAGGTGATCGCCGGTGGCGGGGCCGATGTGGTTCTGGACTGGATGCCGTCTGCATTGGCGTCGCGTGAAAAAGGTCTGGATCTGGTGAACATCGCGCAGCCGTTCAAGACATCAGGCATGATGCTGACGTGCCGCAAGGATGCGGGCGTTACATCGCCTGCGGATTTTGCAGGGAAAACTTTGGGTGTCTGGTTCTTCGGTAATGAATATCCTTTCCTTAGCTGGATGAGCAAGCTTGGTCTGAAAACTGACGGATCAGATGGTGGTGTGACGGTTCTGAAACAGGGCTTTAACGTTGACCCGATTTTGCAGGGTCAGGCGGCTTGTGTATCAACCATGACATATAACGAATACTGGCAGATCATTGACGCGGGATTGAAGCCCGAGGATTTGGTGGTGTTCAAATATGAAGATCAGGGTGTGGCGACACTTGAGGACGGTATGTATGTTTTGGGTGAGAACCTGAAAGATGCGGCGTTCAAGGACAAGATGGTACGTTTTGTGCGGGCGTCGATGAAAGGCTGGAAATGGGCAGAGGAAAACCCCGATGATGCGGCGATGATCGTGCTGGACAATGATGCGTCAGGTGCGCAAACCGAAGAACATCAGAAGCGGATGATGGGTGAGATTGCCAAGCTGACTGCCGGGTCTAACGGGTCTCTTGATCCGGCCGATTTTCAGCGCACGGTGGACAGCTTGATGTCCGGCGGTTCTGATCCTGTGATTACCAAGCAACCTATGGGTGCCTGGACGCATGAGATTACGGATGCTGCGCTGAATTAAGCCGGCACCTTATCAATTTTGAAAAGCCGCGTGCTGTTGGTGCGCGGTTTTTTTATGTCTACCCTTTGCGGGAAAACGGATCGGGTGCTGTATGCAGACGCAGGTGCCGTATGAAAGCGCGCGCCACTCTGGGTAAGGGGCGCTGGGCAGACGTAGTGAAATAGCTGCGATATTCTATCGGTGAGGCAAAGGGAACAAAGCTAAGATCCGAGGAACGATAGTGGTAAATCGGGAAGGGGTTAACTACCGTCAGACCTAAACCTTCTTTTGCCAGATCAACAGCTGCGAAAGAGGTGGATACTTCGGCCACAATACGCGGGGTGCTTCGGGCCTGGCTGAGGATTTTATCAAGTTGGGTGCGTCGTGCATGCCTGTAAGTTAACGCGATAAGCGGCAAATCGTTCAAATCCTCTGGATGTATAACCTTTTTTTGTGCAAGTGGATGATCGGTTGTCATTGCGCATACAGCGCTTGATGTGCGGTAGGGTTGCAGTTTGAGACCGTCGCGGGACAATTCTACCCCTGTTAGCCCCAAATCGAAACGATCATCCAGAATGCCACGGATAACCTCGTCGGATGTGTTGACTTCCAAACTGACAAAGAAATGCGGGTTTACGCTAAGGAAGCTGGTGATATGACTGACCAGAAACCGGTGTGCATAGGTGGGGGGCGCAATAATGCGCAGGGTTTCCTGCACAGGGACTTTAGGACCGTCGATCCTGTCCAATGCTTCGAACAAGGGATCAAGGCGGCGGTTCAGGCGCACGGCCTCTGCCGTGGGGCGCAAGCGGCCCGCGGAGCGTTCGAACAATATCTGCCCTGTGCGTGCTTCGAGGCTGGTTATTGAACGGCTGACTGCTGACTGTGACAGGCTTAGCCGTTCGGCGGCGGCCGTCGTTGTACCGCCCTGCATCAATGCACGCAGGGCTTGGTATTCCGGCAGGCTGTGCCATGGTTTTGGTGCCATTGGTATTTTCCTTGCGGAATCCTCATAGGAGTATGATTATAACTCATGGTATTTATACTTGTCCATGAATAATTCTAATGTAGGCTGACGACTTATTCTGCATAAGGGCCTTTCGTGACTGATAATCTGACACCGGCGATTTTCGACGGGCATAACGATGCTCTGCTTCAGCTTTACCGCGCTGGTGGTACATCTGTATCGGACAGTTTTATAACCGGGCGCAAAGGGGCAATTGATCTTGTAAAAGCAAAGGCGGGCGGATTTGCCGGCGGTTTTTTTGCGGTTTACATCCCGTCGCCGATTGACCGCGAAGAAAAAGTCGATGCGATGAGCCAGCCTAGCTATGATTTGCCGCTGCCAGAGCCGATTGAATGGGAAGATGCATTGCCCGTAGCAATGACGGAAGCGGCTATCCTGTTTGATCTGGAAAAGCGCGGTGCCTTGAAAGTATGCCGTACAGTTGCTGACATTCGGGGCGCAATGGATGCAGGCATTATGGCGGCTATTTTTCACATTGAAGGGGCAGAGGCTATTGACCCCGATTTGCATACGTTGGAGGTCCTGTATCAGGCCGGATTGCGTTCCATCGGTCCTGTATGGAGTCGCGAAACTATTTTCGGCCATGGGGTTCCGTTTCGCTATCCAAGTGATCCCGACATAGGGCCCGGGTTAACCGATCATGGTTTGCGGCTGGTGAAACGCTGCAATGAATTGGGGATTATGATAGACTTATCCCATCTGAACAGCGCAGGATTTTGGGATGTTGCACGGCATTCGGATGCGCCTTTGGTGGCCACACATTCCAATGCCCACGTAATTTGCCAGCATTCGCGGAATTTAACGGACGATCAACTGGCGGCCATTCGTGAAAGTGACGGAATGGTGGGTTTGAATTTTGCCGCAGCATTTTTGCGCGATGACGGGCGGATGCTGGCGGATGTGCCGCTATCGCAGATGTTACGGCACATAGATTATTTGATTGAGCATCTGGGTGAAGATCGTGTTGGTCTTGGCTCGGATTATGATGGGGCGATTGTACCGACCGACGTAACCACGGTGGCCGACCTTCCCAACCTGAGACAGGCAATGGTGGGGCATGGATTTAACGATGCGTTAATGACTAAGCTTTGCCATGGAAACTGGCTGCGCGTTTTGGAGAAAACCTGGGGGGAATAATCTTGGGCCAATGCACAGCATAACATGAAACCAATAAAGAGAGGTTCTAATAATGAATACATTTAATAGATTACTGATGGGTACGGCAATCGGTCTTGCCGTCAGTGTAACATCAATAGCGGCATTTGCCGAAACACCCGGCAATATGCTGGTGATCGCCAACCGGATTGATGACATAACAACACTTGATCCTGCAGAAAGCTTTGAGTTTGCGGGTTCCGACGTAAGCCGGAATATATACGGCAAGCTGGTCAATTTCGATCCGCTGAATCTGAGTGCAGGTTATGGCCCCGATCTGGCTGAAAGCTGGACGGTTAGTGAAGACGGTAAAACCATTACATTCACCATGCGTGACGGTGTGAAATTTCATTCCGGCAACCCTGTGCGCGCTGAAGATGCAGCGTTTTCACTGCGCCGTGCGGTTATCCTGAATAAAACACCTTCGTTCATTCTGACACAGTTCGGTTTTACAGCCGACAATGCCAATGACACAATCAAGGTTGACGGCAACAAAGTATCGATCACAACCGACAAGCGTTATGCGACGTCTTTCGTG
>JAJFHY010000115.1 GCA_021775375.1 Amylibacter sp.
GCGTAATATTCCCGCAGCTTTGTATAAGGGTATGGGTGGGTTTGCCACCAATGGCGTGAATATGGTCAAGCTGGAAAGCTATATGATCGAAGGTTCATTCACCGCCACGCAGTTTTATGCGGATGTCATTGGCCACCCCGATGATCCCGCTTTGAAACGTGCTTTGGAAGAGCTGGATTATTTTACGACACATTTGGACATATTAGGCGTTTATAAAGCAGATAAATTCCGCCAAACGGCCTAAGCGCTGTAAATGGCGCGACCGGATAACGTGAAATTACTGAATGTGGAGTAAGAAAATGGCAAAAACCTATGATGCAATTATCATCGGGGCAGGTGTAATCGGTGCATGTACCGCATATGAGATGGCAAAAAAAGGTTGGAAAACCTTGTCGATCGATAAGTTGCCAGAGGCCGGATACGGCTCCACCTCTGGCTCATGCGCAATAATTCGAACATATTATTCAGCCTTTGAAACCTGCGCGCTTGCCTTTGAAGGTTGGCATTATTGGAAGGATTGGGAAGGCTATATCGGCACGGGTGTGGCCGATGATCTAATCAAGTACCATGATACAGGCTGTTTGGTGATCAAGACGCCACATAATCATAACCTATCCAATGTCTGTGATGTTATGGACCAGATCGGTTGCCCATATAACGAAGTACCAGTGAATGATATACCAACTTATTTACAGGGTGCGGATACCCGCAGTTTTGAGCCTGCCAAAAGGCCCGAAGATGATGGCTTTGGCGAAGCAACTGCAGATGCAGTTAACGGCGCTGTGTTTTTTCCGCGCGGCGGCTATGTCAGTGACCCAAAGTTAAGCGCACGCAATGCCCAACAAGCGGCCGAGGCTGCAGGTGCAGAATTCATGTTCAACGCACAAGTATCGGAATTGCGCCAGAAAGACGGACGCATTCAAGGTGTAACATTATCTGACGGCACTGAAATTGACGCGGCTGTTGTGGTTAATGTGGCAGGCCCGCATTCGTTCGTTATTAATGATATGGCCGGTGTCAGCGCGGGTATGAACATTAAAACCCGTGCTTTACGGCACGAAGTTGCGCATGTGCCGGCACCAAAGGGCATGGATTTCGAGCGCAATGGTATCATCTATTCAGATAGTGATATTCATACATATGCGCGTCCGGAAGTTGGCAATAATATTCTGATAGGTTCAGAGGATCCGGCTTGTGACCCGAAAGAATGGGTGGAAGATCCGGATGAGTTTAACGCGGATTTTTCGGATCAATGGAAAATTATGGTGATGCGATTGGCGCAGCGCTTGCCAGAACTGGGTGTTCCGGAACATGCACGCGGCGTGGTTGCACTTTATGACGTGTCCGATGACTGGATGCCGATTTACGATAGAAGCGATCTGGACGGATTCTATATGGCGGTAGGAACCAGTGGGAACCAGTTTAAGAATGCGCCCGTTGCCGGTAAAATTATGACTGCCATTATTGAAGCTTGCGAAGCGGGCCATGACCATGATGCCCAACCAGTTACGTTTCATTTGGATCATATCGACAAGGATATATCACTCGGGGCGTTTTCACGTAAAAGAAAAATCAATGAAAATTCCAGCTTTTCTGTGATTGGGTAAGCAGTAACGGTCTGTGCTAAAACCCTAGCCGTGATATTTTTCACCAATGATGTTGGCGAATTCATGCATACGTGCATCAAACTTGCGATCAAGTGATTTTTTCGCAAGTTTTGCTGACTGCATTGCAATGCGCGCAGACAGTCCTTTTGCAATGACGTCCACAACGATCTTCATGCGGCTTTCGGTGCGGCTAAGCGGGATAATGTCCAGACTGATCACCGCATTCAAGGATTTTGTCGTACAGAAATACGATAGCGCTTCAGGTGGATAGTAGCTGTCCAAAGTTAGCTCAAGATTGCGATCTTTGCCGCGAAAATGGCCTTTGACAGCCCAACACATGCCTGGTTGCGTTTGGGTAAAAATATCCATGCGCTCTACCTGGGCACCCATACGCATGGCATAGGATTCGAAAAAGTCAAAATCCGACAGTTGTTGAAACACATGTTCAACCGGTGCGTTGATGTCTTGTTTGTTTTCGAAATTCATCTGTTGCCTGTTTCGTCTGTAATACTAGGCTATACTGTCTTTGACCCAGTTTTCTATTAAAAACTGCGCAATCGAGCCTTTTCGGGATGGTAGAATATCATCACTGTTCCCGCAAAGCACATCAACGATTTTTTCCTTGGAAACCCATTGTGCATCATCCAGTTCGTTTTCATCCAGTTTTATCGTGATGGATGTGGCTGTGCCATAACATCCAATCATTAAAGATGAGGGAAACGGCCAGGGTTGACTGGTCATATACCCCACGTTGCCGACAGTGATGCCGCTTTCTTCAAATACTTCACGGCGCACGGCGGCTTCAATGGTCTCGCCCGGCTCCATGAAGCCGGCAAGCAGAGAATACATTTTTTCCGGCCAAGCCGGGGAACGGCCCAACAGTACGTTATTCCCGTGGGTTATCAACATGATGACCACAGGATCAGTGCGCGGGAAATGTGACGCACGGCATGCCGGACAATCGCGTTGCCAGCCTGCTTCGGTTATTTCGGTTGCCGCCCCGCATTTTGCACAAAACCCGTGGCTCAGATGCCAACCAAAGACACCTTTGGCCGCAGCGGCCAATTCGGCGTCATCACGCGACAAAAGCGCCATGATTGAGCGCACTTCCTGAAATGCACTGCCTTTGGGGGCTTTGGGGTGGTGTTGTAGCGTTTGGTCAACGAAAGCAGCGTCATCTGCCTGTTGTTCCGCATCGGGTTCCCAGTTGGATATATCGTAAGCGAAAATAGCGGTATTTGCGATCAGGCCCAGAAAAATCTGCGTGTTTGACCCGTTAAGAATCAGGTGATCTATCGGAACCCGTGTAAGCATTGACGTTTTGGTGTCGACCAGCGGCTTGCCCCGCCAAAACACAATTGCTTTGGTTGATGCGTTTTTAGCCAATTTGGGTGCCGATTTGCGTAAATGTGCAGCCCTATCAAGGGTTGCGGCACCAAATGTGACGGATTCTGCGTTTCGCATGGGGTTAGGCCTTATTTTATCATGTGTTGGTTTTTTCGTTAGAACATCTTGAAGAGGAGAAGAGAAGCCTGTAAATAGGACATGAGAGGTTGGCGCGGGTGAACGCCTCGCCAACTTGGTCAGGTCCGGAAGGAAGCAGCCACAACGAGACCCGTTTGGGTCGCTGTCCAGCCTCTCACTTTTCCCAAAAAACGGTAGATGTAGAACTGGCAATTTGTCTCTATGATGGCTAGTGTCGTCTCGACCAAGGAGCAGAGCACATCATGTCCGAGAAAACCGAAAAAACCTATCAGGTGCTGGCGCGGAAATATCGCCCGGCAACCTTTAAGGATCTGATCGGTCAGGATGCGATGGTGCAGACGCTGAAAAACGCGTTTGAGGCTGACCGTATTGCCCACGCCTTTATCATGACCGGCGTGCGCGGTGTGGGTAAAACCACGACGGCGCGGATTATCGCCAAGGGCATGAACTGTGTCGGTGCGGACGGCAAAGGCGGGCCGACGATTGAACCGTGCGGGCTGTGTGACAACTGCATTACCATAGCGGATGGCCGCCACGTCGATGTGATGGAAATGGATGCGGCCAGTCGCACGGGTGTCGGCGATATTCGCGAACTGATCGACAGCGTGCATTACCGTGCCGCTTCTGCCCGCTACAAGATTTATATCATCGACGAAGTTCACATGTTGTCGACAAGCGCGTTCAATGCGTTGTTAAAAACGCTTGAAGAGCCGCCCGAGCATGTGAAATTCATCTTTGCCACAACGGAAATCCGTAAAATCCCCGTAACGGTTCTATCGCGCTGTCAACGCTTTGATCTGCGGCGCATTGAGCCTGAAGTGATGATGGCACATTTGCAAAAAATCGCCGGACTGGAAAAAGCTGCTGTTGCCGAAGATGCACTGGCCCTGATTACCCGTGCGGCCGAAGGCTCTGTGCGTGATGCGTTGTCTTTACTGGATCAGGCGATTGCCCACGGTGCGGGCGAAACAACTGTCGATCAGGTGCGTGCCATGCTTGGTCTTGCGGATCGCGGTCGCGTATTGGATCTGTTTGATCTGATTATGAAGGGCAATGCGGCAGGTGCGCTGAACGAGCTGTCTTCGCAATACGCCGAAGGCGCCGACCCTATGGCGGTGTTGCGCGATATGGCCGAGATCACCCATTGGGTGTCAGTGATTAAACTATCGCCTGATGCCGCGGATGATCCAACTGTATCGCCTGATGAACGGGGACGCGGAAAACAGGCTGCAAGTGATTTACCGATGCGCGCGCTCACCCGCATGTGGCAGATGTTGCTGAAAGCGCTGGAAGAGGTGGGTGCCGCACCCAACGCAATGATGGCCGCTGAAATGGCGATCATCCGCCTGACCCATGTGGCCGAATTGCCCAGCCCCGAAGAACTGGTCCGCAAATTGCAGGATATGCCGCCGATCCCACCAACCGGCGGCGGTGGAGGTATAGCTCCGACTAACAATGGCACAACGCAGGTTGCGGGATCCGTACCTGTTGCAGGCACGGTGTCCTCTGGCCCAACGGCGATGATTGCGGGTGGCGGGCAAACACTGCATCCGCAAGAACAAACCGACACTGCATTGGCGCGGTTTACGGCGTTTGAACAGGTCGTGGACATGATCAAATCAAGGCGCGATATGACACTGCTGTTTGATGTCGAAAACTATGTGAGACTGGTCAAGTATTCACCCGGGCGCATCGAATTTCAGCAAGCGGGTGATGCTCCGAAAGATTTAGCCACGCGATTGGCGAAACGTTTGCAAGCATGGACTGGTGCGCGCTGGGGTGTGACTGTTGTTTCTGACGGTGGCAAGGCTACGATAACAGAAGAACGCGCGGCACACCGGGATGATCTGCAAGGCCAAGCTATGCAACATACGATGGTACAGGCAGTTTTGCTGGCATTTCCGGGGGCGGAAATCCGCGATGTGAAAACCTTTGCGGATTTGAATGCTGAAACGGATGCATCACTGCAATATCTGGAAGAAGAAGCGGATGACTGGGATCCGTTTGAAGATGATTAAGACATTTAAAAGGAACATAAAATGTTAAAAGGAATGGGCCAACTGGGCGATATGGCAAAGTTGATGAAGCAAGCCAAGGAAATGCAGGGCAAAATGACAGATGCTCAGGCAAAACTTGATGAGATCGAGGTTACGGGCGGTGCAGGGGCAGGTTTGGTCTCTGCGACGGTTACGGCAAAAGGGATGCTGCGGCGGCTGGATATTGACCCTACCATTCTTGTGCCCAGCGAAAAAGAGGTTGTAGAAGACCTGATCGTTGCCGCGATTAAGGATGCACAGGAAAAAGCCGCTGTTGCCGCCAAAGAAGAGATGGCGAAGGTAACCGAGGGATTGAACCTACCTGCGGGTATGGAACTGCCGTTTTAGGGGCGAATGTGAGCAGTAAAAACTCTGACATAGACAATCTGATTGCGCTCATGGCCAAGCTTCCGGGCTTGGGCCCGCGTTCGGCGCGACGTGCGGTTTTGCATCTGATCAAGAAACGATCCATCATACTGAACCCGCTGGCGGATGCCCTCTTTAATGTCGCCCAAACCGCCCGAGAATGTACCCTTTGCGGCAATATCGGCACTGATGATCTCTGTGAGATTTGTACCAATGGCAAGCGCCGGAACGGGCAGATTTGTGTGGTTGAAGATGTAGCAGACCTCTGGGCAATGGAACGGGCCTCGGCCTTTAAGGGCCGCTATCATGTGCTGGGCGGATCACTGTCGGCACTCGATGGGGTCGGGCCGGAAGAATTGCGCATTCCGCTGTTGGTAGATCGGGTTAGGGATGAAGCTGTACAAGAGGTTGTTCTGGCCCTCAATGCGACCGTCGACGGGCAAACCACCGCGCATTATATCGCCGATCAACTGGAAGATACAGAGGTCGAGATCAGCCTGCTTGCCCAAGGCGTGCCCATTGGCGGCGAGCTGGATTATCTTGATGACGGCACGATTACGGCGGCTCTTGCCGCGCGTAAAGCACTTTAAGCGGTGCTATCCAAAAGGCCACTCATTCGGATAAAACCCTGTAACTGGACGAGCGGGCATTCAATGCGTAACGTACGTTATATGGGTTATTTACCGTTCGGAGGGGTTTTATGAGCAACGAGAGCAATGTTTCCGTGGCTTTTCGGAATCTGGTCCGTCAATACGCGCCGGGGCTGGATACCTTGATGCAATATGACCGCTCATGGCTGCCGCGCGATTTCGGCGCGGGATTGTCTGTTGCTGCCATAGCACTTCCCATCGGTATTGCCTATGCCGAACTTGCCGGCGTTCCGATTGTTGTCGGCATGTATTCAGCAATTTTTCCACTGCTTGCATATGCCATATTCGGCTCGTCCCGCCAGTTGATGGTCGGTCCGGATGCTGCAACCTGTATTATGGTTGCGGGCAGTGTAGGGCATTTGGCGGGCGGTGACCCAGAAAAATATATGGCCATTATGGTTGTTCTCACGCTGATGACAGGTGTATTCTATGTCATAGGCGGTATTGCGAAATTGGGTTTCATTGCGAATTTCCTGTCCCAACCGGTCCTTGTCGGATTTCTAAACGGTATCGCCTTATTGATCATCGTCGGGCAGCTTCCCAAACTGTTCGGTTATACCAGTTACGCCAGTGAATTTTTCCCCAAATTACTGGAATTTTTCAATGTATTGAGTCACTTCGAGGCAGTTCACCAGCCGACAATGATACTTGGTATCGGGCTGTTCGGGCTCTTAATTGCACTGCAGTATTTTGCGCCGAAGATCCCTGCGGCTCTGGTCGTTGTGATGACCGGTATCATAGTGGTGTTTGTTTTTGAACTGGTGGAATTCGATATTGCACTTCTTGGGTCGGTGCGAGCGGGTCTTCCAGAATTTCACTTCGTCGTGTTTGATTTTGCGGTTTACGCCGAACTGATAGGCGATGCGGCCGCCGTTATGCTGATCAGTTACACAAGCGGTGTGTTGACCGCCAAAAGTTTCGCCAGCCGTAATAATTACGAGATTGACGCCAATCAGGAAATGATTGCTTTTGGTGCCGCGAATATTCTCACAGGACTTTTTCAGGGCTTCCCCGTCACAGGCGCAGACTCGCGTACCGCTGTCAATAATGCGACAGGCGGGAAAACCCAGTTGGTGGGTATTATTGCAGCTGCAGTGATGCTTTTTGTGTTGTTCTTTCTGACGGGGCCGATAAGTTATATGCCCAACGCGGGCTTGGCAGTGGTCATTATGGTCGCGGCTTTTGGCCTTATTGATTTTAACGCACTGTACGATCTTTTCTGTGTCAGCCGGCGCGAGCTTATGCTCTCGCTTGGAACCACGTTCGGTATACTGGTGCTGGGCGCACTTCCGGGTGTATTCCTTAGCCTTATACTGACTTTTGCATGGTTGATATATGTGGGCTCACGGCCCCATGTCACAATTCTGGGGCACACAAAGGATATCGGCCCCAAAGGGTATCATAGCGTTTTGGATTATCCCGATGCGATAACTTATCCCGGTCTGCTTCTCTTTCGGTTTGAATCCGATCTGTTGTTCTACAATATAGATTATTTCAAACAGAGTCTTCTGGAAGCGATTGAAGCGGCTGAAACACCTGTCGAATGGGTTATTATCGATGCCAGCCCGATCAACATAATGGATACCACGGCAGTTCAAAAGATTGATGATCTGACTGAAGAGTTGGCAGCTCAAGGTATTGTGCTGGTCCGCGCCCGCGCCAAACGAAGCCGTTCCAGGTTTTTTTCCGGTGATTGGGGGAAAGAACGGGATGAGGCGCAAAGCGAACGTGATTTCCCCACGATCGGCGATGCATTGAAGGCTTTTAACAATCGCCCGAACCCATTGAAGAACTCTTAGGCATTCAATTTCAAAGCAATTCTGGGAT
>JAJFHY010000116.1 GCA_021775375.1 Amylibacter sp.
AAAAAACTTCAGTTGCGCCCTGGTTTCCCTTGGCGCGCCCGCCGCTCGTTCATCTCTATGTCACCGTCCGTTTCGCTGTCAGCGTAGTGTTTGTTGACGTCGTCGCTTCCGGTAAGGGGGTGTTTAGTGTTAGTGCATCACCACCGCAAGTGCTTTTTTTCAAAAGTAGCACTTTTTTTGAACTTATTTGTATTTTTCTTGATTTGCGCGCCATATTTCCCAAAACCCACTGTTTTTACACATAAAATGTGGATAACTTTTGCAGAAATTCCCCATTCAATCTGAATTTTATGCTCGAAAATACGTAAAAAAGTGAATCACTGCGATTCCTTTTGCCGATTCATGCACTGATCGGCTCAATTTATCCTCCGGTTCGCCGAAAAAATCCGAGTCGTCCCCGATTTGAACGAACGACTCGGTATCCAAGCAATGCAAGAACCACCAAAACATACAGAATCGGCTCTTGTTCCCATGTTTTTCGCAACAACACATAATGAATTGAACCACCTATGGCTGCAAAGTACACAAGACGGTGTAACTTCTTCCAAGAAGCCGCTCCAAGCCGCTTGATTGACGCATTGTTCGAAGTGATTGCCAACGGCACCAATGCCAGAAACGATAGAACACCGATAATGATATAGGGCCGCTTGGTGATATCTTTGATAATAGCCGCCCACACCCATTGCTGATCTAACCACAAGTAAACCGTGAAATGCGTCAGCACATAGAAAAATGCCATCAATCCGATAGAGCGGCGAAATTTAATCAGATTTATATTAAATAGATTACGCAATGGCGTGATCAAAAGCACTGCCACCAATAATTGCAGCGCATAAAGCCCCAACTGGAATTCCAATGCCTTAAGGGGATCAGCACCCAGCTTGTTGTTCACCGCCTGATAAAACACCCATATTCCGGGTATTACCAATACTACATATAATGGCCACGCTGGAACCCGCCGTATTGCTGAGTTTATCGCCTGCACTATAGACATATATCGTTTCCAACTCTTTTGGACAAAGCACTGAAACCCCATCTTTTCAAATGGGTCAAATATCCCCGCGCGGAGTACATATATATAAGTCGTAATATCTTAGAAATTCTTGTGCAAATCCATCCCCGCATAAAGCCCGGCCACTTCTTCATAACCATTGAACTTCAGCGTCGGAATACGACCGGCGAACAGACCGGCCCCTATCGGCCGTTCAGACGCTTGTGACCATCTCGGATGGTCTACATCTGGATTCACATTAGAATAAAAACCGTATTCCCCGTCAGCAATCAGATTCCAGGTCGTTGGCGGTTGTTTATCTGTCAAAGTGATCTTCACAATCGACTTGATCGACTTAAACCCGTATTTCCACGGCACAACCAAACGTAACGGAGCACCATTCTGGTTTGGTAGCTCTTCACCATACATCCCTGTTGCGAGTAAAGTCAGCGGGTGCATCGCCTCGTCCAGACGCAACCCTTCAACATAGGGCCAGGGAAACCCACGGTTCCAACCAATGCCGGGCATTTCATCCGGGCGATTAAGCGTTTCAAAGGCTACATATTTTGCATCTCCCATAGGATCAGCCTTCGCGATCAGATCAGACAACTGAAATCCGATCCATGGCACAACCATCGACCATGCTTCCACACAACGGAACCGGTAAATGCGTTCTTCCATGTTTACATCCTTCAGGATGTCTTCCAATGCAAACTTTCCGGGGTTATTCACCAACCCGCCTATTTCAACACTCCACGGGTCAGTGGTTAAAACGCCTGCATATTTGGCAGGGTCGGTCTTTGCCGTGCCAAACTCATAATAGTTATTATAAGTCGTCGCCACTTCTTGCGGGGTTATATCCGCATCTACCTTATAATCGCTCTTCGCAAACGCCAAAGCCTTTGCACTTGCTTGGCCTGCAAACATCGGTGCGAGACCCAAACCCGCAACACCCGCCATAATTTGGCGACGGTTCAGAAAATCGGCCTTTGGTGTCACTTGTGAATAAGTCAGTTTAGACATGCGGCATCTCCTTTTCGGCAGATATTGGTTTAATAAAACCTAGTTATAAAGGTAAAACATTCAAGATCACAGATATGTTGGAAATATTACAGACCATTTAAGGTTTGAATTCAGCTTCCATTTCGCGGCGCAAAAGCATCGTTGGATCAGCCGCATCTATCGCCACATCGTCCCAGCATAAAACGGTATTCTTTGCCACAGGCCGCAACACACGCACACCACCAGCCAAGCCAATCGGCAGCGCGCCCCGCTTTATGCTATCAGACGCAGGCATCAATTTGCCCCAAACAGTATAACCGCCTTCACCGTCCAGCATGTCACCCACTGCCAAATCACGTTTCGCACAAGCCACCGCATCACCGTTAAAGCTGCGTGATTGCCCCGTTGGCTCGCCGCGCAATGCCGCGGATAAAACCGATATGCCCAGTTCAAGTCCGATCAGATGGAACGGTTTATACATCACCGCATATTGCCCGGTTTTATCAGTCGGAAGCCCGTATTGCGAAAAACAGGCAGCCGCATAGTCATTCGGCGCTTTTATCACCACATATACGCCCCAGCGCAGATCACGTGAAACCTCACTGCCATCGCGGTTCAACGAAGACACAACTTCAACCATTCCCGCCGCTTCCAGCACACCACCATCCGCGCGCGGTATCAATGTGCTTTGCAAATCGTCCGTACTGCAAGGCGGGAACGCCAGCCCGCCCGATGGTGCCGCCAAATCACAGGCATTGGCAATCGCCGCCATCTCAATCGCCGATTTCGTGCCGTCCAGAAAAGAGTTGAACATCTGGCTGTTCATCTCCGCCGCTGCGGCTTCATCTGCCGTCAGCCCGTAATGCTGCCAAACCCCGTCAGGTGTAACACTGTGGTGCTCCGGCAAATACTTCGTACCTTTGCCCGCCGCAATCACCTCAAATCCCGCAGCCCGCGCCCAGTCAACCAATTCACTGGTCAAGGCCGGTTGATCGCCATATGCCATCGAATAAACCAAACCCGCTTTGCGAAACTTTGCGGCCAACAAAGGCCCCGCCAAAACATCCGCTTCAACATTGACCATTATAATGTGCTTGCCCTCAGCCAAAGCCGCTTGTGCATGTTTCAGACCCGCAGCGGGATGCCCCGTCGCCTCGATCACCACATCAACCTTTGGATCAGCGATTAAATCTGCCGCATCATCGTAAAACCGCACCGCTTCGATCCGTTCCTCATCCCAACCAACCGTTTTGCACGCCGCACGTGCACCCGCCACGTCAAGATCGGCAATCGCCGTCACATTCATCCCATGCGTAGTCGGTACTTGTGATAAAAACATAGACCCGAATTTACCGGCCCCGATCAATCCAACCCGAACCGGATTTCCCGATGCCGCGCAATCTTGTAATAGTGCATACAGGTTCATCTTACTCGCCTAATTACCGGGTAACACATCCGGCCTTGGATAAAGCCGCGCCAAAGATATACTGCGCCCGGTCGCCTGCATCACACGGATATGTTTACGCCTGATCCCGCGCGGCTCGGTCGCACCTACCGAATGCGCAAGGGATTC
>JAJFHY010000117.1 GCA_021775375.1 Amylibacter sp.
TATGACGATAAAATGGGTGCACGGCCTTTGGCGCGTGTCATTCAAGAGCATATCAAGAAACCGCTGGCCGAAGAATTGCTGTTTGGAAAACTGTCCAAAGGCGGCATAGTGAAGGTCGACACCGAAGACAGTGAGTTGATTTTGGAAATAATCGAGCCGGAAAAACGGAAAATATCAAAGAGTAAAACACCGTTGCTCACAGCAAAATAAACAATGTGAAACGCCCTGATAACACAACTTTTGGGCGATTTCGCTTGCATCATCAAGGTAAAGCACTAAAGCAGTAGTATATGAATATTTCTGATGCGCCTAAGACTGCACAGATAACAGATGTTAAGTCCATGATTTATACATGGGTTCACATCGGTTCCGATGGCTATTCAAAAAGACAAACACAACGCATCGTTCTAACAAATGTCATGATTTCCGTGACTGCGATCTTGTCATACATGCATGCTATTATTTTTGCACTATACGATTTTGATCAACTCAAATGGCCTATCGCGATTTTACTTACCATCGGAACCGCATTGTTAGTAACGCCGTTTTTGAACAAAAAAAATCCATATTTGGGATCAATCTACAACCTATCACTATGGCTCGGATATGGGTGTGCTATTACTTTTATATTTGGGACTAAAAGTGGCGTTTATTTTTATTTCCTAGCCGGTGCTGCCAGTGCCTTTTTGATTATGGGTGTCTATCAGAACGCTTTATCCGTTCTATCGTTCTCATTGCAAATTGGATTGTTCATTTTTTTCGATCAAAACGCATTCCCAACAGCATCGTTCGTAGACGTAAATCAAGGTTTTATAGATACACTTCATATCGCGACAATTCTACTTTCAATGGTGTTTATTTTTTGCATGATTTATTATGCATTCTACCAAGCGCATCTTGCGGAAGATGCTTTAGAGCGCGAATACGATTATTCCGAAAAACTGCTTGCCAATATGTTGCCCAAATCGATTGCTTCCGCGTTGAAACGCAATCCGGGGGAAACCATTGCCGACAGCCATGACGATGTCACGATCATGTTTGCCGATATTGTCGATTTTTCGCCACGCGCACAGTCTCAGAATGCAACCGAAGTTGTTGGTCTATTGAACAAACTGTTCACCAGCTTTGATTTGCTTGCCGAGAAACACGGGCTGGAAAAAATCAAAACCATTGGAGATGCATTTATGGTCGCGGGGGGTCTACCTGAGCCACAACAGGATCATGCAGAACGTATTGCATATATGGCTTTGGATATGATGAAAGAAATACATGATTATTCCAAAAGGACAGATGATAATCTTGAACTGCGCATCGGTATACATACCGGTCCCGTTGTAGCGGGTGTGATCGGCACCCAAAAGCCGCTTTATGATGTTTGGGGTGACACCGTGAACATTGCCTCAAGATTGGAAAGCACCGGGACCGTTGGTGGAATTCAGGTTACCAACTGCACCAAAAAACTGTTGGACAAGACTTTTAAGTTCAAAAACCGTGGCAAGATCAAGATCAAAGGTAAAGGCGAATTAAACATTTGGTATTTAATTAAAGCCCTTTAATAGTTTTATTTCTCGGTAAGTTTCAATTCAATCCGCCTGTTTGCCGCCAATGCCTCTGGGCTGTCACCCTCTGCGATGGGCTGGAATTCACCAAACCCGTTGGCTGACAATTTACTTGCAGGTATTCCCAGATCATTGATTAGATATTTAACGACCGCCAAAGCGCGCGCCTGACTTAGTTCCCAGTTATCTTTGTAACCGCCAAAGCCTCTGATAGGTGTATTGTCGGTATGTCCGTCCACACGTAATATCCATTCGATTTCACCGGGAATTTGACCGGCTATATCCTTGATGATTTCTGCGACTTTACGGATTTCCTCTTTTCCCCGCGCGCCAAGCTCTGCCGAACCTGTTCTATATAAGATTTCGGATGAAAAGACGAAACGGTCACCAACAATACGGACACCTTCTTGTGTGCCAAGCACCTCTCTGAGGCGGCCAAAAAATTCCGAGCGGAATTTCTTTAAGTCTACGGCTTCGGCCTCTAGGCGCTTACGCTCGGCCTCTTCCAAAGCAGCGCGGCTTTTTTGTTCTGCGGCAACACGCGCCAATGCAGTATTCAGGTTGGTACCTAAGCTTTCGATTTGGATTTTAGATTTGAGATCTTTTGCATTGGCGTCATCAAGCAATCCTTGCAACGTATCCAATTGACCGCGCAATACATTGGTTTGCTGATTAAGCAAGGCCACTTTGCGTTGGCTTTCCGCCGATAATGCCTGTTCATCTTTAAGCAAGTTATTGGCCTGCGCCAGCAATGCGGCTTCTTTTTCGCGATCACTTAGGCGTTGGTCGGCAAGATCGACAGCCGCTATTTTTGCGGCTTGTGCCGCGGCCAACAATGTCAAAGTATTTTCCGCATCTTTTCGTTTTGCTTCCAATGCCAATGTCATAGCCGTCAGCTCATCTTGGGAATTTTTCAAACGCTCTCTTAATTCTTTCGTTGCCGCCAGCTCGATCAAACGCAGTTTTTCCTCTTCGCTTAATGCAGTTTTCGCTTGTGCCAGTTCGTTTTGCTTATCTGCAACATCTGTTTGCAGCGTGGTCAACTCATCTTGTGCTGACTTCAACCGCTCTTGCAATGCAACCACGGCTGCAACTTCAGCCAAACGTTGTTTCTCTATTTCCGCAAGATCATTTGCAATCGTTGTAATCTGTGTATTTTTAGAGGTTATATCTTTGTTCAAATTTGTGATCAAAGCCTGCATAGCTTCGCGTTTTGCCGCTGCCAATCTTGCTTGTTCAGTTTGCAGGTCAATTTCTTCGCGCGCTTGTACCAATGCCAATTGCACCGCTTCTTTTTCTGACAAAGTTTGGGCCTGTGCCGCTTCCGCCTCTGACAGTGCAGCTTGTGTATTTGCCAATTTACCGGTCAAATCATCTCGCTGCCCCAAAAGCCCGGCCACTTGTTCTTCAAAAGACGCAATACGGTTTTTTTGATCTTCTGCGGTTGCTGTAAGGCTTCCGATCATAGTGGTCTGTTGTGCAATCAGGTTCTGTGCGGTTTGTAATTCACCTTGGGCATTACTCAGTTCACCTTGCAATCCCTTCGTACGCGTTTGTTCAAGACCCAAGGCCTCGGCCAATCCTGCAAGTTGAATTGACAGATTATCCAATTCAGTATCTTGCACGGCGATTAGATCGGACATGCTATTCAGTTCTTCATCCTGCCCGGTAATTGTTTCACGCAATACGAACTGCACCACCATAAAAATGGTTAAAACAAACATCAGGATCATTAAAAGCGCAGTCATGGCATCAACGAAACCGGGCCAGATACTGCCCGATACTTGCCCGCCGTTACGCCGTAATATGGCCACTGATCAGCCCTTTCCGCGCATGGCTTTCGCCAGGACGGCAAGATCGCCGCGAAGTTCTGCAATTGCGTCTCTTCGCCCTGCTTCGGTTTCATCTATCAACCGCGTCAGCTGCTTATTGATGTTTTGCAAATGCGCCGACATGCGGACAGAAACCGCTATTTCTTCTTTTTGGGTTTGGGACGAGAGTGCTTCCGATATACTTTCATGGCTGCTGGATATCTGTTCTAATATCTGCCGTGTTCTTTCTTGCGAAGCGCCCTGAACCTCTACCATCTGTGTCACTGCCCCGCTCAAAGATTCAATTCTCTGATCTGTCACTGTGCGTCTTTCAAAGAGTTGGCCTAAAATCGCTTGCTGGTTTTCAATTTGCAACGTGGTTTGTTCCAATAACTCGGTAATCAATGCATTTGGCGACCCGTCTTCACCGTCACTATCGGTTGCGATACCAAGGCGGGTTATTGAAGAAAGCCATTCTTCCAATTCGCGAAAGAACCTGTTTTGACCGTGGCCCGAAAACAAATCCAGCAAGCCTACAACCAATGATCCCGAAAGACCGATCAGCGAAGACCCAAACGCCGTACCCATGCCACCCAATTGGGTTTCCAAGCCGGTCATCAGATTGTCAAACACGCTCATTGCATCCTGGCCTTCTTTCGGGGCCAAGTGCCGGATTGTATCAACCACTGCCGGTACAGTCGTCGCCAGACCATAAAACGTACCCAAAAGTCCTAAAAAGATTAGCAGATTGATGATGTAGCGGGTTATCTCACGCCCTTCATCCAGCCTTGTAGCCACTGAATCAAGAATTGTTCGCGATGATGTGGATGTCAGCATCAGGCGTGCGGTGCGCTTCTTTAAAAGTGCTGCTAATGATGCCAATAATCCCGGGGCTTTTTTAAACTCATTGTCCGGGCGATCCAGTGCAAAACCCTCAATCCAACTGACCGATTTCACAAGTGCAACCATTTGCCAAAAACATGACACCATGCCCAAGAAGAACACAAACAGAATAAATCCGTTCAGATATGGTGATGCCAGAAATATAGGTGCAATTGCCGGGTATGCAAAATAACCGCCGAATGCGGTTAAACCCACAACAATTAGCATCAGAAATATCTGGTTTACCGGTTGCGTAAACTGCGGTGGTATATGCGTTTCTGCCTGTAACATTAAACTCGCCTGTTCTTATGGCTTATGGATATACAACTTAAGATAGCTTGGGTATGCATATATTCCAATTGCTAAGTTTCCCCGTCATATTTTAAGCAAAAAGATTGAATAACTTAGTAAAACATACATATATAATCTAATAATTTTACAACAAGGAGATATTCGTTGGATCAAGTTATAGACTTCGGTGCAAGCTCGGGTTCTGCATTATTCTTATTATTCTTTGCCATTATTCTGATTATAATGATGGTCAAATCCATTCCACAAGGTGAGGAATGGACGGTTGAACGCTTCGGGCGTTATACCCGCACCCTGAAACCGGGTCTAAATTTTCTGATCCCGATCATGGATAAAGTCGGTGCCAAGATTAATATGATGGAAACCGTATTGGATATTGAAACCCAAGAGGTGATTACCAAAGACAATGCCATGATTATGGCGGATGCGGTGACGTTTTATCAGGTCGTAGACGCGTCCAAGGCTGCTTACGAAGTACTTGATCTAAGACGTGCACTATCCAACCTTAGCCAGACAAATATTCGCTCTGTACTGGGGTCGATGGATCTGGACCAATCCCTGTCAAACCGCGAGATGATCAATGCCAAACTGCTAAGCGTGATTGACGAAGCAGCACATCCTTGGGGTTTGAAAGTAACACGGGTAGAAATAAAAGATCTGGCCCCGCCACCGGATATTAACGAAGCGATGGCGCGCCAAATGAAAGCTGAGCGCACCAAACGTGCGGAAATCCTACAGGCCGAAGGCATGAAGCAGGCAGCTATCCTGAAAGCGGAAGGTGAACGCCAAGCCCAAATCCATGAAGCGGAAGGTCGTAAAGAAGCGGCATTTTTGGATGCGGAAGCCCGCGAACGGTCAGCCGAGGCTGAAGCTAAAGCCACCCAAATGGTGTCTGAAGCAATTGCAAAAGGTGATATTCAAGCTGTTAACTATTTTGTGGCACAAAAGTATACAGAAGCGTTGCGGGATATTGCATCATCGCCTTCTGCCAAAACCGTGATGATACCGCTGGAAGCAAGCAGTTTGATCGGCTCAATCGGCGGTATTGCCGATATTGCCAAAGCGGTTGTGGGTAAGGACGCGAAATAGTCTGTTAGAAAGGATTTCAGCATGGCATATATCGATATGTTAACCGGCATGTCTCCGTGGTGGTGGGTCATTCTGGCCTTTGCTTTAGGGTCGATTGAAATGGCGACCATGTCGTTTTTCCTGATCTGGCCCGGATTGGCTGCGCTTTGTATGGCCGGTATTTTAGTGCTTGCACCTAATATGTCCGGTGAATTGCAAATTGCCCTGTTCGCTATTTTGTCAATTATACTCACCTTCACAGGGCGCTATTTACTGAACAAATATGGTGATGGCGGTGAAGAAGGGGATAAAACCCTTAACAATCGCGCGGCCCAATTGATCGGACAATCGGCAAAAGTGCTGGAATTCGATAACGGCACCGGTATCGTCGAGGCCGGCGGTATGCGCTGGCGCGCAAAATGGAAGGCGCATCACGTATCGGCGCCGGGTGAAACTGTCCGGGTCAAAAAAGCCGATGCAATGATGCTATTCGTCGAGAACCACACATAAAAACGCCACGGTCTAACACTGAATACGAAAAAGGGCGCGGTTCTTATCAAACAGAACCGCGCCCTTATCATATCAAATTCATAAAACTAGCCGGCTTTATGCAGCTTCCCATGCATCCGCACTGAACTTGTCATCAAGTTCTGTATGCGCCAAATGATTGGTATAGTTGGACAATACCTTGTAGCTGATCCCCAAAACCACTTCCAACATGGTTTGCTTGGTATAACCTGCCGCCAAAAACGCCTGCACATCAGCCTCGGATGGAAAGCCGCGGTCATGTGTCATAACAACCGTAAACTGCCGCAAGGCTTCCAGTTTCGGATCGGCAAGAGCCGTGCCCGCGCGCAGTGTCGCAATCACATCCTCGGCAACGCCCGTCATACGAGAGATCGTTGAATGCGCCGCCATGCAATATGTACAGCCATTCAGACGGTTCACAGTCATCATGATAACTTGGCGTTCCGTTGCAGACAGATCGGTTTTTTCAAAAATACCTGCCAGTGTCGTATATGCTTCCAAAGTTGCCGGGGCTTCTGCCATTTTGGCCAATATATTTGGCACGAATTTATTTTTGGCTTTTGCGCCTTCCAGAATTTTTTTGCTGGCTTCCGGTGCTGTTTCAATTGTGTGTGTGTCGAATTTTGTCATCAGACTTTCCTCTATGATGTCACGGATCGGTGCGTTGAAACCGACTTGTATAGATTTTGGATAATTTATTTATACCGATCGGTCAATACAATTGCCACATTTTCTTGAACGATCGGTATAAAACCGTTATACGCGTTAAAAATGTTAACAAAATAAGAGCCGCAGATGCCCTGGGAAAAAACTTTTGATCTGGAAGATGTGACAGCACAGGCAATAGCCGTATTCTGGAAAAAAGGCTATGAAGCCACATCAATTTCCGATCTGACAAAAGCTATGGGGATAAATAAAGGCAGTCTTTACAATGCCTTTGGCTCCAAGAAAAAACTGTTTATCCACGCATTAAAGCAATATGACCGTGATCGCAGTCAAGCCGCTTTAGTCAAAATGAATGCCAATCATGATCCTATGGCAGCCATCATCGGTATGTTTGATCATGCAATTGAACATAATTGCGCCAATCCGGATAAAAAGGGATGTTTGCTGGTCAACACAGCACTAGAATTACCACATCACGACACGGACATCCGGGATTTGGTGACTGCATCGCTGGACAATTTAAAGGATTTTTTCGAGCATAATGTTATGCGCGGCCAGTCTGAAGGTGTGTTTTCCACAGACATCGAGCCTGAATCCGCAGCACAAGTGTTACGGTCACTCATTGTGGGCCTACAAGTCCTGTCACGCGGCGCCAGTGAGCCGGGTGATTTCGAACCCGTTAAAGCACAAGTCTTACAGGTTTTACGCGGTTAGCTCTGCCACCCTTCGGTGTAAAAACGCCAGATCATCATCCGCCAATCCCAGCGCATCAATGCCTTTGCAGGTATTGTACAAATACTCGGTATTGGGCCCGCGCCCACCCACGGCGGTTGCAATGATCCGCGCTTGCTTTTCCAAATCCATCCCGCCGCAATATTGGTCATGATCCGTATCGATAACATAGCAAACCGCATCGACCTGTTCATCTGTGTCCAAAACGACAGGCCTGATCACCTCTAGATAAGCCGACGAAATCAGCTCGCGCTCGCGCAAGTCCGCAATCGCCTTGGGCGCATGATCGGGGCCGACATAAAATGCCACACCATCACAATGCACCCCTGCGTGTTCGTCCAAAGCCAAAACCAGACCGGGATCATCAACTGTCCCGCGATGATGGATCGACCACATGCAAAAACTGCGCGCATACCCGTCCAGCCGCGCCAGATGTTTCTTTGTATAGGTAATATCAGGTTGCCAAATCAGCGACCCATATCCAAATACCCAAAATCCGTTTTCTACCATTGCTCTGGCCCCTGTTTATAATGATGCTATAACGCGGGTTGATTTAGATGAAAACAGGGCAAATTCATGCGTACGATTATCGGTATCCTATTAGTAGCAACATTGGCATGGTTCGGTTACTGGTTCATCGGCTCCAGCGCCCTTGAAACCGCCACCAAAACCTGGTTGCAAGACCGTCAGGAACAGGGTTGGGTAGCTGATTATTCAGAGCTTGGCGTGAACGGCTTTCCCAATAGGTTCGATACCACGGTCGTTGATTTCAATTTGGCTGACCCTAAATATGGCTGGGCATGGGCAGTTCCTGAATTCCAGGTTTCAACACTTAGTTATACTCCAAACCAATTCACTGCTGTCTGGCCCGATACGCAAATCATATCCACACCTTATAAAAAATATAACGTCAGCAGCGAAGACATGCGGGCCAGCATTGTTTTTGTATCAAATACAACATTGGCGTTAGACCGGTTTCGAGTTTTTATAAAAGACTTAAATATTGCAACAAGCGCAGATGAACAAAGTTCTTTTGCATCGGCTGATCTAAGCACACGACAATCCGAAAGTATTGAATACGCCCATGACATTGCTTTAAATGCAAAAGGTTTTGTCCCGTCAAAATCACTGAAGTCTATAATCGACCCGCAATCAATATTGCCTGCGTCATTTGAAACCGTAACACTGCAGACTACCGCCACATTCGATGCACCTTGGGATCGCATCGCAGTTGAAGATGTAAAACCCAATCTGACAAACTTAAGCATTGCAAGTTTTGACGCAAAATGGGGTGAGGTACAGATACAGGCCGCAGGTGATGTAAGCGTTGATTTAGACGGATACCCCACAGGCAAACTTTCAATAAGAGCAAAAAACTGGCGTGAAATGATCCAACTTGCAATCGCTTCGGGGGCAATAGACACAGACATGGGTCAATCGCTTGAAACCGGTCTTGGCCTGATTGCAATGTTGTCGGGCAATAGTAATACCATTGATGTACCGTTAAGTTTCTCTCACCGCATCATGAGCCTTGGGCCGATACCGATAGGCGCGGCCCCGCGTCTAAAACGATATTAACGGCAATAAGATCCGCCGCGGTGTCTTGCGGTATCCACATGGAAATGATCTTGGTGATGTCGATCTGCATTCGGGCCAAGCACTGTGCCAAACGGCCCGCAGGCTGATTTATGCAACTTACGCAATGTTCTGCGTCCGGACCCCCTACGCCAATCACGCTTCACACTGTAAATCGTACCATCGCGCAGCTTGAAGCCTGCGATATCAATTGCATTGCCTTTCGCGTGCTCTGACAATTTTGCGCCGCGTTTAGAGTTGCGCGTGCGGCATGAATAACCACCGATAATCTGGACCGAAGCCAAACCACCGCCTTTGCGGCCAATCGTGGGTTTCACCGATTTGGATACCCATTTGTCAAATTTCTTTGCCGTCTTGCAATTCACGGTCAATTCACGCGTCAATGGAATACCGGCCACCTCGGTTAGTTTAACCGGATTTGCAATACCACAGGCACCACGTCCGCTGATGCGTGGAACATTTGTGCCTTTGATAGATTTCACGCCGCAGACCGAACCTTTGCGAGACTTAAGAAGTCTTTGCGTTTTTGGTGTTTCCGCCCGTGCAACAGTTCTTCTACCAATATCTGTTGATGAGACATGACTTGGCCGAACACGCGGCACCGGTGACCGCTCAAGAGATATCAGTCTGGCTGTCGTGCGTTCTGATTTTAACGCCACTTGATGAAATGTCTCTTTTTGGCGCTCATGCTCCGCAATCTGAACGAGTGTTGCTATTTCCTGGTTTTTTGATCTGACAACTGCGCGTGATTGGCTGTTGCGCAGTCGTGGAAGCGGCGAAGTTTTCAGCCCATTCACGGGTACATATGCAATTTCAGAGTGGCCATTACGCAGTTTGGGTATGGGAGATGTGGACGGCGCAAAACTGGCCTGTGCTGTCGTTGCCAGCACCAGAAACACTACCAAACCTGCACAAGCTTTGATCATTATGATCAGCTCTCCTTGGTTAGATCACGCCCGAAATTCGGCGCATCCGTATCTTGCCCTGCATCAATAATACCACGTCTTATCGCCCGTGTCCGTGTAAAATAATTATGAAGATAATCACCGTCACCACCCCGAATTGCGCGCTGCAAATCAAACAGTTCTTCGGTAAAGCGACCCAGAATTTCCAATGTGGCTTCTTTGTTGTTCAAAAACACATCCCGCCACATGGTCGGGTCAGAGGCTGCTATTCGGGTAAAGTCCCGAAAGCCGGCGGCGGAAAAATTGATCACCTCTTTATCCGTGACACGGCGCAAATCATCGGCCACGCCTACCATCGTATATGCAATCAAGTGCGGTGCGTGTGACGTAACCGCCAGAACCAAATCGTGGTGCTGCGCATCCATTATTTCAACGTTTGCGCCCAGCGCTTCCCAAAATTTACGCAAATCGACAAGGGCGTTGTTGTCGCTATCTTCAACCGGCACAAGTATACACCAGCGATTGTCGAAAAGCTCTGCAAAGCCCGAACGCGGGCCGGAATGTTCTGTGCCCGCCAGTGGGTGTGCAGGAATAAAATGCACCCCTTCAGGCACAAATGGCGCTACATTCTTGATGACAGAGGCTTTCACGGATCCCACATCACTTAACGTCGCTCCCGCTTTCAGATGTGGCCCTATCTCCTGCGCCACAGTGGCCATAGCGCCCACAGGAACCGCCAGAATAACCAGATCGGCATCCTTAACCGCCTCTGCGGCCGTATCGCAAACTACATCGCACAAGCCAATTTCGCGTGCTATATCACGAGTTTCGGCCGATCGCGCATACCCGCTAATTGTCTCGGCCAGCCCCGCGCGGCGTATGGCATGCGCTATTGACCCTGCAATAAGCCCCAACCCGATCAGGGCAACTTTTTTGTAAATGACTGTCATATCCTTGCCTTAAATTCTGTAAGCGCCGCCACAACCTGCCGACAAGCCACTACATCACCAATTGTAATCCGCAAAGCTTGTGGCAGATTATAACTCGCCACCAGTCGCACGATCAGCCCGTTGTCTTGCAAATGCGCATTCGCGGCTTGTGCTTCATCCGCCGATGAAAACCGCGCCAGAATGAAATTTGCAAAAGACGGATCAGACGGAATGCCGATTTTCCCCAATTCCGCAGCCAACCAACCGCGCCATTTTTCATTCTCGGCACGGCAATATTCGGTGTATTCCACATCTTCCAAAGCCGCTTTTGCCGCAGCAAGCGCAGGTGAACTGACGTTGAATGGCCCTTTCAGGCGGTTCAGAACCGCCATAACTTCGGCTGAACCATATCCCCAACCGACACGCAATCCACCCAAGCCGAAAATCTTGGAAAATGTCCGTGTCATCACCACGTTATCGCGGGTTTCAACAAACGCAGCACCGCCGTCAAAACCGTAGACGAACTCTGCATAGGCACCATCCAGCACCAATAGGCACCCATCCGGCAAGCCGTCCGCCAAACGGGCGATTTCCGCGTCAGGGGTCATCGTGCCAGTTGGGTTATTGGGGTTCGCGATGAATATCAGGCGGGTGTTTTCGTTCACTGCCGCCAGCAACGTGTCCACATCCGTTACACGGTTTTTTTCAGGTACAGAAACCGGAGTAGCACCTGACAGGCGCGCAGAAATTTGGTACATGCCAAACCCGTGTTCAGTATAAAGAACCTCGTCGCCCACGCCTGCAAAAGCGCGGCATAAAAAACTGATAATTTCATCCGAGCCACACCCCATCAAAATACGGGCCTCATCCAGCCCGTAGCTGTGCGCAATCAATTCACGCAATGCAGCATGATTTTCGGATGGATAACGATGCATATGGGCGGCTTCCGCCTGATAAGCCGCAAGAGCTTTCGGGCTTGGTCCCAGCGGATTTTCATTCGAGCTAAGCTTGATCGCATTGGCGTTGCCTGCGATTTTACTCACGCCGCCAACATAGGGTTTCACACCCATGATGCCCGGCTGAATATTCAATTTCAGTCCCATATCACGTATCCTTTCCCGAAACCTTCTATCGGGGGTGTTTCGGAATGGCTAGTGGTTAGTAAAAACTCTGTGGATCAATATCAATTTGCATGCGCACATCACGCGGCAGTTTAACCGACATGCGCCATGCAGCCAGTGCGGGCTGAATATGAACACCCTTTTCGGCCTTAACCAGCAAGCGCACACGGTGGCGGCCGCGCACGCGCGCAATCGGTGCAGGCGCTGGCCCGAACACTTCGGCGCCTAATTTGTGCAAGCCTTGCGCATTGCGCGATAAGTATGACGCCACATCAAACACCACTTTCAGATCAGGCCCCGACAGAACAATCCCGACCAGTCGCCCATAAGGTGGCACACCAGCCATACGGCGTTGATCAGCCTCGGCTTGCCAGAATGCTTCTTCTTCACCCCGTAAGATTGCCTGCATAACAGGATGGTCAGGTTGGTGGGTCTGAATATAGGCAACACCGCGTTTTTCAGCCCGCCCCGCACGCCCTGCCACCTGACGGATCAATTGAAACGTACGCTCCGCCGCCCGCAAATCACCACCCTGAAGCCCAAGATCGGCGTCGATCACACCCACACAGGTCAGCAAGGGAAAGTTATGCCCCTTTGCCACCATTTGCGTGCCGATAATAATGTCCGCTTCACCGCTTGCAATTGAATGGATACGTTCTTTTAAGGCCCGTGCCGTCATTGCCATATCCGACGACAACACTTCAACACGCGCATCTGGGAACCGCCGCTTGGCCTCTTCTTCCAGACGTTCCACACCGGGGCCGACCGCGGCCATTCGCCCCTCTACATCGCAATTGGAACAGGTTTGGGGGATGGGTTTAGTCTCACCGCATTGATGGCAAATCAATTGCCCGTGGAAACGATGTTCCACCATGCGTGCATCACAATCGTCACAGGCAACCTGATAGCCACATGCACGGCACACCGTGACAGGCGCATAACCACGGCGGTTCAGGAACAGCAGGGATTGTTCATTTTTTTCAAGGCGCCTCTGAACTTCATGTACCAATGTCGGCGAAATCCAGCTTTGCGGTTCCATATCTTCCGTGCGCAAATCAATTGCATCCATATCGGGCAATTCCGCAGCTCCGAACCGACCATCAAGATCAACGCGCCGATACTTTCCCGTGTCGGCATTCACCCATGTTTCCAGTGATGGTGTGGCAGATGCCAACACGACAGATGCACCTTTCAATGATGCGCGTAGCACCGCCATATCGCGGGCAGAATAAAACACACCTTCTTCCTGTTTATAGGACGTGTCATGCTCTTCATCGACGACAATCATTCCAAGATTTTGAAACGGCAAAAACAATGCCGAACGCGCACCAACCACCAGTTGCGCATTCCCTTGCCCCACCATACGCCAACAGCGGCGGCGTTCGGTCATTGTCACACCTGAATGCCATTCGGCAGGGCGTGCACCAAAGCGTTTTTCCACGCGATCCAGAAACGCCACGGTCAAGGCAATTTCAGGCAACAAGACCAAAGCTTGGCGACCCTGTGCCAGACATTCCGCCACCGCTTCCAGATACACTTCCGTCTTGCCTGATCCTGTGACACCTTTCAGCAATGTTGTGGAATAATCTTGCGCCGCTACCGACGCCCGCAATGCTTTGCCACCTGCCAATTGGCTGTCACTTAGCGCAAGGCCCGTCATTGTAGGATCAAGCTTGGGATAAGGTATGTCGCGCGGTGTTTTGACTTCCAACACTGCACCCAATTTCACCAAACCGTCTACAACAGAGCCTGTAACGCCTGCAAAATCCGCAAGTTCCTTTTTGGTAAAACGTAAACCGTGATGATCGCGTAGAACATCCATCACGCGGCTACGTGCAGCCGTTTCCCGCTCAAGTACCTTATCCCCCAATGCATAGACCTTACGCATAGAAGGTGGATCAGCCAGACCGGGTGCCCGCGTTGCCAATCGCAGCATCGCGTTAAGTGGTGTCAGCGTGTAATCAGCCACACGGGTTAAAAACTGGCGCATTTCCGCACGCATAGGCGGCAGATCCAAAACATTTAAAATTGCACGAATTTTGGCAGGGTCATAACCACCCTGCCCTTTATCCCAAACAACACCGATAACTTTGCGCGGGCCTAAAGGCACTTCAACAAAGGCGCCTTGGAACACGCCGCCGACGGGGGCCTTATAGTCTAAAAACCGATCCAATGGCTGATCCGTCAGAACAGCAACCAAACGACCGGCTTCAAAATACAATGGATCACCTGTTTGTGTCACTTTGTTCAAACTTCTTTGCATTCTTTTGTTTCGCGCAGGCCAAGCATACTGTAATACACTA
>JAJFHY010000118.1 GCA_021775375.1 Amylibacter sp.
TGCCCTGAAAAAGAAATTGCAACGCGAAGGTGTCTTTCGTGAAATGAAGCTTCGGCAACATTACGAAAAGCCGTCGATAAAACGTGCCCGTGAAAAGGCCGAAGCAATTCGTCGTGCGCGCAAGTTGGCTCGTAAAAAAGCCCAACGCGAAGGTATGCTATAAGCTACCAAAGCAAATAATTCGGATTTGGGGCTTTGCCCCCATGACTAATTAAAACCTCCGTAAGCATTAGCTTTCGGGGGTTTATTTTTGCGGACTATTTTCCAAAATCTAGCTTTGGCCTTCGTCGTCCTCATAGTATTTTGTCGTTACGACACCATCCAGCTCACCGAAATTTTTCATCAGTTTGGCTGGGAAGTAGGTAAATTTAACCCCTTCAAATCCCGGCAGCTGGTGTAGAATATCAATCGTATTGGTTGCGCAAGTTGCGTCTAACGCGCGGCCTTGATTCTTTGATGCCGCAATAGCCATTTCCGCAACTTCGGGTGATACATAAATTTTCTGTGACACCACATGATGTGAACTGCGTGCATGGAATGATTTATAGAATTGTAATATCTGGTCATTCATCCCGTAAAGAAAATCATGACGTTCAGGCACTTGAGAATGTCTAAAACGTCCTGCGGGGTCATACATCACAGATTGATTGCCATTGATCAATAAAGACGAATGTCCGCCGGCGCCTGTTACATTATTAATCATTGTAAGCAGTGTAAGTGATGGCGCCTCGTTGCTAACATGTTGATATTGCTCTATAAAAGTCTTAGATGCGTACTGATCTTTTGTGCCATAAGCACAGGCAGATAATAGAACTGCCGATAACATCAACACTGTAAAGCGTAACAATTTCATAAAATATCCCCGAAGATCACGAAATTTACGAGTTAAAAATTGCCAAAAATATCAAGACAGCAATGCTGGCAGTTGCAACGCGGATTGACCAACGTATAAATCCATGAAAAGTTTCTTCCTGAGCAGTCACACTCATTTCGCCGTGTTTGTATTTAGCCATGATCAAATCCCTATCTTATATTTTGCGGTCTGTATTTCACAATTTAGTCTATTTGCAAAGTCTTGTTATTGGATTGCAACTGTATTCTTCCCTAACCATTTACTTAGCTTCCAGCTCTTTTGCCAATTTAAACCCTATACGATTTGGTTCGGCTTCAATATTATCCTTGTGCGCAGAAACCAGCATAACATTTAGTTGATTGACATGTTGAACCAACTGCATTTTGCTGCCATTCGGATCTTCTCCGTAAAATGTAATCATGTCGGGCGCAAAAAAACCCATGCCTTTGATTTTCAGCGTACCAATATCACCACCTACAAATCCCATGCCGACTTCATGATCGCTATCCAGCTGCTCTTCAAAATTCTGAATGTATAAGATGATACGTTCATAGGCCCATTCAGCCGGTGATTTCTGATCCAGTGACTTCTTGGTGATAGCTGCGGGCAGAGGTTTTTGTTCAGCACATGGCGTTATACCAGCGTCGACATGGACTGAATATGCATCCGGCAAGACAGCAGCTTCAGTCACTTCGGCAGCGGTTCTTATTTGATCACTTATTATAGAGTCTATTTGCTTTGCCAAATCCATACCCCATCGCTGTTTGCCGTTCTTGTGATCTTATCTGTGAATAACAGATGATTCAAATGCGCCATGGCTTCTACCATAGCCAGCCCGTAATTGCTGCCTTCAATTTTGCGTTTGAATAAAAGTGGAAAGCAGTCAACGGCGGTTCTGGGCTGTTTTAGAAAAACCTCCAACCGTTCAAGACCGTGATGATGATTTTCTATCAGTTGCTTCAACCTTGCAGGCAAACCCCTAAAAGGCAGTTTATGTCCCGGTAAAACGAAATGATCTTCCGATGCAATCGCAGAAAGCCGCGTACAGCTTTCCAGCCACTCAGCCAAGGGATCGGCGTCAGGTTCGGTAGCATAAACACCAACGTTCGAGGATATACCCGGCAGGATCTGATCACCGGCCAGAACCAGAGGTTCTTCATTGCACCAAAGTGTTGCATGCGCGGGGGCATGGCCATTTCCAATATGAACCGTCCACGTGCGCCCTCCGATAGTCAGCACATCATCCTGACAGATCCGGGTGAAGCCAAGTGGCATTGGGTGCACGATACTGGCATAATTAAATGGCCCGTTTTTAATACGCTCGTCATACTGCGCCTGATCCATGCCCGTTGATTTGTAATAAGCGATCAGTTCTTCCGACCATTCTTTTTGAACATCCAAAATCATCATACGCGAATAAAGCCATGCGGTGCGTGTCGAGATCAGCTCTACCCCGTGTTCTTTTTGAAACCATCCGACATTGCCTATATGGTCCGGGTGATGATGCGTCATCAGAACCTTTTTCACAGGCTTGCCCTTTAACACACCTTCCAGCAGCGTTTCCCACAGCTTCACCCCGCGTTTGGAATGATAGCCTGTATCAACAATAAACCAACCATCGCCATCATCCAGCGCGTAAACATTTACATGATTAAGCGCCATAGGCAGCGGCAGGCGTATCCATAAGATACCCGGTGCAACCTCAACGGCCGCACCCTCTTCCGGGGCAGTTTCAAACGGATATCTGATATTGCCAAACATTTTATTCATCTTGTCGTTATTTCCCATTAGAACAGAGTCTTTGCATCCGGTTTCGTGTCGGTTTATGACGTACCAACTTTTGGAAGGTACCGCGATGTTGCGGGGCCGACAATACTGATAATGTAAGGGGGGTTGATTTGATAACACGCATTTTTGATCCTCGGGAAAATGGCATCACAGCCGCGGCTGCCGTATTATCGGCAGGTGGCCTTATCGCATTTCCAACAGAGACCGTTTACGGGTTAGGTGCTGACGCGCGTAACGGTCAGGCCGTGGCACGTGTATATCAGGCCAAAGGCAGGCCCAACTTCAATCCATTGATCGTTCACGTAGCCAATCTGGAACTGGCAAAGCAGTTTGCACATTTTAATGATCTTGCATTGGATTTGGCCGCTGCTTTCTGGCCTGGCCCGCTCAGTCTGGTTTTACCACTTCGCCCTGATCATGGCCTGTCTGAGCTGGTCACGGCAGGGTTAGACAGTGTCGCGATACGCATACCGCAACATCCAACGGCACAGGCATTGCTAAAAGCATTCGGCGGGCCGTTGGCAGCACCTTCAGCCAATCCATCCGGCCGTATCAGCCCAACCGAGGCATCACATGTGATGGAGGACATGGATGGGCTGATTGACGGGGTCATTGATGGCGGGGCATGTGCCGTTGGGCTCGAGTCTACAATATTGAAGGTAACCGATACACATGTGTCGCTATTACGTGCAGGTGGTGTCTCTGTGGAAGACATTGCACAGGTTATTGATCGCGATATTGCAACACCCGACGATCCGGCGATCCCGCAATCACCCGGCCAATTAAAATCGCACTATGCTCCGCGCACACAAGTGCGTCTGAATGCAAAAACGATTGAAACAAACGAGGTTTTGTTGAGTTTTGGGCCGGATTGCAACGCTGCCGCCATGAACCTGTCGAAGTCAGGTGACCTGATAGAAGCAGCGTCAAACCTGTTTGCGTATCTGCGAAAGATGGACAGCATTGCACTGGATGCAGGCGCAAATGCAATTGCGGTTAGCCCGGTGCCTATGAAGGGTCTTGGTTTGGCAATAAATGACCGGCTTACTCGCGCCGCGGCGCCGCGAAATTAGGCTGAACCGCCTGTCGCGGACAACATGCGTGGATCAATGCCGAGACTTACAATCGCATCGCGCCATTTATCCTGATTTTTCGGCGAAAAAATCAATGCAGCATCAGCGTCACAGGTCAACCATCCATTATCACGGATTTCTTCCTCTAACTGCCCCGGCCCCCACCCTGCATAGCCCAAGGCTAACAGGCATACGTTCGGGCCGTGGCCTTGGGATATATCTTCAAGAATATCCAATGTTGCAGTCATGCCGAATTCATCATTAACCTCTAAAGTCGAATCTTCTGCGATGTAATCCTTTGAATGCAGTACAAATCCACGGCCATGCTCTACTGGGCCGCCAAAATGTACCTCTATCGGGCGGTAAGATTGTGCGGGCGTGATTTTCAACTGCTCCAATAAATCGGAGAATTGCAAATCGACCGCAGGTTTATTGATAATCAATCCCATGGCCCCATCTGCAGAATGGGCGCATATATAAATCAAGGATTTGTCAAATCGCGGATCGCCCATGCCGGGCATAGCTATCAGCAATTTGCCGTCTAAATGCGGAATATCAGTGTTCATATCCATACCTAATAGATGGGGTAGAAAGCTGTGCAGTGCAAGGTATGTTCTTGCTATAGTGGAATTATCGCCAAATTGTGACTTTTACTTCAATCAAAATCGTATAAGTTAAGACGATGAAAATAAACTTTAATACATGTATGGCAAAGAATTGCCTGAAATTAGGTGTTGCCTTTGCTATGCTCGGCTCTGCTTGCGCAGCTCAAGATGTTACGGAACAGATCGGCGTCAAAAAGATCGAGCTGTTACAAGGTTGGCGCACAGCTACCGGTACACATATGGCAGCGGTTCACATTACCTTGAAAGACGGCTGGAAAACCTATTGGCGAGCACCCAGTGGAAATGGCATACCGCCTTATTTTAACTGGGAAGGCTCAGAGAATTTATCATCTGTTGAATTCCACTGGCCTGCGCCAAAATTGTTCACCCAGTTCGGCATAAATACCATCGGCTATAGCCGTGAATTAATTTTACCCATAGAGATCAAGCCCACGACTGATGGCCTACCGGTCACGCTGAAAGCGCAGGTTGATTACGGTGTTTGTAATGAGGTTTGTGTTCCTGTGACTTCTAATATCGAAACGAAGCTAAGTGTAGATAAAACAGCAAACCGAGCAGAAATTGAAAATGCGCTAGCAGCCCGCCCCCGCACAGCAGTGGAAAGTTATGTCCAGACGATTTCATGTCAAATTTCGTCAATTGAGGGTGGCAAAAGCATCATCGCCAGCATTGCATTCAAGGATAAGGCACCAAAAGTTCAGCAAACTGTTTTTGAATATCCGGGGTCAGACATCTGGATTGAACAAGTCGAATTGGAAAATACCGGCAACTCTATTGTTGCACAGGCAAAATTGGTTTCTTATTCCAACACCCCCTTGGAACTTGATCAAAATGCACTGCGCATGACACTCATCGGCAAAAACCAATCGATTGAAATTAACGGCTGCGCTACACCAAGTTAAGGCTTTAATGTTTTATTGCCGCGCGACAGAACGGCCAATGCCAAACCTGCAAAAAGCAATATTATAAGCATTCCGATTAATACGGTTATCAATGTTGCCAATATCGGTACGCTTTCAGGCATTCCCGCCATTGTGTCCGGTAAGATTTTCACGATCCATGGCGCTACGTTTTGTGTAACCGCCAGATAACCCGAACTGAACGCAAGCAAGGTTGCAAAGGCAAGTGCTGTAAGAAAGAACAATCCACGGAATTTTACCGGTATTTTTTGCCCATATAGCAGGCGTCTTGATGTGGTAAACAATCTGGATACATCTTTTTGAACAACAACCAGTGACGGAACAATCAACAGAACCAACACCATACCAAAGCCCAAACCATAGCATAACGTGATCACTGTGGGCTTCAGGAACAATGCTTGTCGTGACGATTCAAACAGCAATGGCATCAGACCTAGGACAGTTGTTAAGGTTGTCAGCAATACCGGACGCAAACGGTCTGCTGCAGCATCGACAATTGCGGGAAACAGCCCACGTTTTTGTGCATATTCATCAATCGTCGTGATCAAAACAATCGAGTCATTGATAATGATCCCGCTCATGCCCAACAGGCCTACGACCGAAAAAATCGACAGGGGTACGTTCCAGACATTATGGCCGTATATCGCACCAACCAGACCAAATGGAATGATCGACATCACAACGAAAGGGCGCGACCAGCTTGCGAATATCCATGTCAAA
>JAJFHY010000119.1 GCA_021775375.1 Amylibacter sp.
CGCTGCCATCGATCCCAAATCTCTGACTTCTGTTTAACCGTATAAAATGTACGTTGACGATACTTCATGATGCTCACTCCATCTTTCCAAAAAGATTAAAGTGTTGCATCGACCAATTGAGACCGCCCCGCATAGCTGACGTTTGCGCTGATCTTGTAGCTGGTGTGTCGGGCAATGGCAGCTTTGAGTTGATGTTGTTCCAGAGAGTATTTTCCCGGTTTTCCAAAAATATGCTAACCTTGGGTCAAGAATCTCAAGTCTGATAAACATCAAATAGGAGGAGAACATGGTAGACCCAACAATATATGAACTAGAACACAGTGCCTGCACACGATTCCCACATCCCCCGGTGGGGGCATTCAACGAGGGAGCATCCAATGACCGGTAAAGTGACAGACAGCATATTAAAGGTGGAGCTTACCGATTTGGAAGCAGCAACAATTGTTGCTGCGCTGGAAGTGTCGGGGCATACGGTGGCCGATAAGCTTTCGGCTCATTACAGTGATAAAGACACAGAGGCCCTTAGCTTGGTTTCGAATATAATTAAGAAGATAAAAGCAGCGCATCATGACGATACTGTTATTTTTGTTCCTGACGCCCCCTGAGCCCACTTTGTTTTTGATTGATTATCCTTAGCTCACTGCATTGCGCGATATATAAGAGCCTTATACAAAACGAAACGTTTTTGTATGCTATAAGAACTTAATCCCAAGGCTCGCTTAACAGGCGGGCCTTTTCTTTTACCGAAAGGATCTGATGTGGAAATCGAAGAAGCAAAGTTTTACCAACCGGGTGATGACGTAATGAAAGCCATTGCTGCCAAACAGAAGCTGGCACAATGGCGTAATGAGCAACGCATGCTGCCATACCACCAAGTAGGGTCGCGCATTCTCTATAAGGGTTCAGATTTACTGAAGCTGATCGAATGTAACCGTATAGAGCCAATCGTTGCTTTAGGGGATCTAGCTCTAAAGTGAATTAGTTTTCAGTAGATTAACCCCTCTCTAACCCAATGAATTGAAAGGTTACCAATTCTGCACTAGGCACATTGTTATGGGTAGTTTTACGGTTTTTGCGGTAAATTGAGACCAGTTCGAATTTGTCTGATAGCACCCAATAATCACTGATATCAGAGGCCAAACGGATAGGTTTCGTCCTCGCCTTTTGCGGGGTGCGCTGGCATCGGCAATGGGGTTACTGCCGTGGTCTTGTCGAACCAGACAAAAGCATCATATTGTTCTGCCAGCGTCGCATAGCTGTAGTGGCTCCAACGTTCTGTTTCAGGTCTATAGATTACGCCAATATAGCGCTCCAACCGGGGTTCAGCGAGGGCGCGGCGAAGATCGGCATGTTTTTGGTCTCGCAAATCAAAAAGACACCGCTCCTGTCCAACCTTATGGCACAAGGCCTCATAGCTGTCGGGGCGTGACGGGCGCACAGTCTTGATCTCCATCGGGGCATCCCATTCCGACGCCGCTGCGACCTGCCCGGTATGTGTGCCAAATCCAATAAGGGCTGCATCGTTGCCGTATTTCTGTCGAGACAGCTGACCGATATTCAATTGGCCGCGCTCTTGTCCCATGTCGGTAAAGCGCGCATCGCCAATGTGCGAATTGTGTGCCCAGACAACAGCTTTCTTCTTTGGTCCGGCATGATCCATAATATTTTTCAACGTATCAAACATATGTTGGTCACGCAGGTTCCAGGATGCTTGCGATCCATAGTACATGACCCGGTAATAACGTTCAGCATTGGCGACGAGGCGCGCATTCTGTGTGGCGTCAAAGAACTGATCCCCGTCTCGGGGAATATAATTCAGCTCTTTCTCAAGTAAGTCGGCGAGGATGCGGGTTACAGGTTGTTCACATAAGGCATAGCCTTCGGACAGGGCCGCCCGCCCATAGGCTGCAGGCTCTTGCGACCAAGGGGAAAGACACGCGTAACGCGCCCGTGCGGCTTCTGCGGCCCTAGGATCAACGCGGGCGAGATAGTTCAGAACAGCTGCAATAGAGGCGTTCATGCTGTACAGATCTAAACCATAGAAACCAACCCCATCGCCAGGAGACTTGCTTGCATTATGTTGACGCAGAAAACGGACAAAATCATCCATGTCCGTGTTGCGCCACATCCAACTCGGAAAGCGGGTAAAGGGCGATGCTCGGGCTGAGTGGCGCGAATCTTGCCTGATGTCGTGGTTGATCGCAGCGGCATCAGGCCAGTCGGCTTCGACGGCGACGATGGAAAAGCCGTGCCGTTCAATCAGGCGACGGGTGATTGCGGCTCTGGCCCGGTAGAATTCCGATGTACCGTGCGAGGCCTCGCCTAGTAGAATGACGCGGCTTGATCCGAAACGATCGAAAGCCTCGGCAAAGGTAGGATCATCCAGCGCCGGCAGCGGTTCGGCGGCGTTGCGCAGTAGATCAGCCATCGTCTTGGGTTGTGCAGGCTGCATTTCTGGGAGTTTGTACTGCAAGCTCAATTCGGGCTGTGCCAAATAATGTTCGAACCACGCTCTGGCAAAATCGATGGCTGTTTCCAGCGTACCGGGTTCTTCGAACAGGTGGTTGGCACCCGGAACAATCCGCAGTAGTTTTTCGCAAGTAAGAGCCGCGTGTGCCTGATCGTTCAGACCGATCACCTGTTGATCGTCTCCGCCGACAATCAACAGCGTCGGGGCCACTACTCTGTGCAAATGAGGGCCGGCCAGATCGGGGCGGCCACCACGAGACACAACAGCCGCGACACGTGTCTGAAGCTCGGCGGCGGCCTGCAACGCAGCACCGGCACCGGTGCTGGCTCCGAACAGGCCCAGTAGAAGATCCGCGATGTCAGGTTGTGAGCTGATCCAAAGTGCTGCTTCTATCACACGCTCTGCCAGCAATGGAATGTCAAAGACATTGCCGCGGTCCTGCGCCTCAGCCGGGGTCAACAGGTCCATCAGAAGCGTGGCAAAGCCACTGGCGTTCAGTTTGTCCGCGACTAATGTATTGCGGGGACTGTGCCGACTGGACCCGCTACCATGGGCAAAGAGAATGATGCCACGCGGGTTTTCCGGTACAACCAGATCGCCGATCAAACCGAGGGGCGGAATAGCGACCTCCCGTCGGTCGAATGCTTGATCCTGTCCCGACGAACTCGCGTCATACGCAGCCCAGCTTTGACGCAGCAATCCAATGGTTTCCTCGTCACTCAATTGATGAAAATCGCGGAAAAATGAACCAACGCCGCGAAAGTGCCTGGCCGAAAGAAGGCAAACAACACTATCGGCAAGTTCGGCGATTTCGGCCAATGCAAGCACAGGCGCAACAGGCAAGGCGACCACGATCTTCTCCGCGCCCTGGCGTTTCAACGCGATCAAAGCTGCTTTCATCGTGGCGCCTGTGGCAAGCCCGTCATCGACAACAATCGCCGTACGCCCTTTCGGATCAATTCTCGGGTGGTCGCCCATATAGGCCTTTCGGCGCTGTTCAAGTTCCACTAACTTTTCGGCGCGGACGCGATCCAGATATGTGTCATCCGCCCCTGAAATGCGCTTCACATCCTCATTGATGACGGTCTGAGGGGGGGTGCCTTCAACCACCGCACCCAGTGCAACTTCCAAGTTTCCAGGTGCGCCAATTTTGCGCACCAGCACCAGATCAAGCGGAGCATTCAGGCGGCGCGCCACTTCCACAGCAACAGGTACACCACCGCGTGGCAATGCATAAACGACCGGGTGGCTAAACTCCATCGGTTCAAGCCGGTCGGCCAATTGACGCCCAGCATCGTCACGATTCATAAATGTCAAAAGTGATTCGTCCATATCTGAACAATAATCTAAGGATCGGCTTGCCGCATTGATCTACAGCAAGGAGTAGGCGAAATTTTTGACCTATTTTAAAATCTATTAAGGCGTTTTCAATCTAATCACATTCACGCGATGCCAGTGCCAGTTTGATCATTACCCTACTTTTTT
>JAJFHY010000120.1 GCA_021775375.1 Amylibacter sp.
CTGATCCCGTCCACACCAACCTTGTAATTAAGCCCTACCAGCCATTCGCGGCTTTCAACCATTTGAAAGCCCGGGTTACTGGGGTCAAATTTCGAATAAATCGCCACGGCAGAGATCACGAATGTGGCAAGCGTGGTGACAAGGGCCAAAATCTTGGCATTGCGTTGGGCATATTCGTCATTACCGCGCAGGAATACCACCAAAATGGCAGCCCCGAGGGTCGGTAAAAACGTAATAATCGACAGAAGATTTTCCATTAGTGTGCGCCTCCGCCAAGTACGAACCATGTGATGATGACGACCAATCCGATAAATGTCGCAAAGGCGTAGTGGAATAAGTAACCTGATTGAAGACGTCCCGCCAATCGGGTGAACCAAGGCACAATACCCATAGCAATACCGTTGATCATGCCGTCGATAACCTTACCATCACCTTTTTTCCAAAGAAACATTCCCAATGCTTTCATTGGGCGGACAAAGATTAGGTCATACAGTTCATCAAAGTACCATTTGTTCAACAGGAACAGATAAAGCCCGCGTTGTTGTTTGGCCAAAGCCGCAGGCGCATCCGGCTTCCAGATATACATGCACCATGCCAGCGCAAACCCCAGAACCATCGCAATGAACGGGGATATCTTCACCCAAGCCGCAACTCCATGTGCATCATGGATTACATGGTTGGTTTCGTGGTTTTCATAGATCGAAGCCCCAAACCATTCCTGATAATGGTGACCAAAGAAATCGCCGTGCCAGACCATACCTGCTAATATTGCACCCACGGCCAAAATCACCAATGGAGCAGTCATTGTCCATGGGCTTTCGTGGGCATGCTCGTGCGCATGTAGATCACCGCGTTCGGTCCCGTAAAAGGTTAAAAAGATCAAACGCCAGCTATAGAAACTCGTCATCGCGGCAGCGGTCACCAGCATCCAAAAACCGTAACGTGCAATCCCTTCACCGCCGGCATAGGCACTTTCGATTATCGCGTCTTTTGACACAAAACCGGCAAAACCAATAGGTGTATCACCCAAGGCAAAGATTGTCGCGGGGATACCCACGCCGGTAATCGACAATGTACCGATCATCATTGCGGCAAATGTCAGTGGGATTTTCTTACGCAGATTACCGTAGTTACGCATATCCTGTTCGTGGTGCATCGCGTTGATCACGGAACCTGCACCAAGGAACAACATCGCCTTGAAAAATGCGTGTGTGAACAGATGGAACATTGCTACGCCATAAGCACCAACACCCGCGGCCACAAACATATAGCCCAGCTGCGAACATGTTGAATAGGCAATCACCCGTTTGATGTCATTTTGCACAAGACCAACAGTCGCCGCAAAAAACGCGGTAGTGGCCCCGATGAAGATAATAAAGTTCGGGGTGAACGTTGCATATTCCAAAAGCGGGCTGAGACGGCAAAGCATAAATACACCGGCCGTAACCATTGTCGCCGCGTGGATCAGCGCGGACACAGGCGTAGGCCCTTCCATCGCGTCAGGCAACCATGTGTGTAATAGCAATTGCGCAGATTTCCCCATCGCACCGACAAATAACAGCAACGTAATTACTTCCAGTGCATTCACGTTCCAGCTAAGGAAATGTAAAGTCTGTTGTGACAGGCTTTCAGCGTTATGAGGGTCAAGCACTTCTGCAAAATTAATGCTATCCATGAAATAATACAGCCCGAAAAGACCCAAGGCAAAACCGAAGTCACCGACACGGTTGACCACAAAAGCTTTGATTGCCGCGGCTCCTGCAGAAGGTTTGCGATAATAAAACCCGATCAAAAGATATGATGCTACGCCCACGCCTTCCCAGCCAAAATACATTTGCAATAGATTGTCAGCCGTAACCAGCATCAGCATCGCGAAAGTAAAGAATGACAGATATGCAAAGAAACGCGGCTTGTAACTTTCGTCTTCTTTCCACTGCGGATCCTTGTCCATATATCCCCAGGAATACAGGTGAACCAAGGCCGAAACGGTATTAACCACGATCAACATAATCGTTGTTAAACGGTCTATACGAAGACCCCAGTCAGAAGACAGTGTGCCGCTTTCGATCCAGCGAAACAAAGATATAATCTCATCTTCACCATCAAAAGTCAGGAATAAGTACCATGACAAGATCGCCGACAGGAACAACAGTCCCGTAGATACGGACAGGGCAGCTTTTTCGCCAATGGCCTTATGGCCAAAGCCGCAAATCAGAGAACCGACAAGCGGTGCGAATAAAAGGATCGTTTCCATGTTAACCCTTAACCTTTCATCACATTCACATCTTCCACCGCGATCGTGCCGCGGTTACGGAAGAAACAAACTAAAATAGCCAAACCTATGGCCGCTTCAGCGGCTGCAACGGTTAGCACAAACAGGGTGAAAATCTGCCCGACCAGATCATTCAGATGGGTCGAGAAGGCCACGAAATTGATATTCACCGCCAACAGCATCAATTCGATCGACATCAAAATGATAATGACGTTTTTACGGTTCACGAAGATACCGAAGATACCAATGGTAAACAGCACCGCTGCAACCGCCAGATAGTGTTCTAATGTGATCATAATCCCTGCCCCGATTTAACGTCTTTCAATTCCATTGCATCCTTCGGATCACGCAAAATCTGATCCGCAATCACCTGACGCTTTACGTCCTTGCGGTGGCGTAATGTAAGAACAATCGCACCGATCATCGCCACCAGTAGAATCATGCCGGAGGCTTGGAACATATAGATATAATCCGTGTAAATCAGCTTGCCTAAAGCTAGCGTATTATGGGTTTCGGCCATATTGGGCGCCACGGCTGCCCGCAGATTTTGTGCGTCTTCGGCAAAGTTCCAATGGCCAAATACCAAGCCCAGCTCCATGAGCAAGACAGCCCCGATCAACAGGCCAAGTGGCATATATTTGGAGATACCCGACTTCAACTCGACAAAGTCGACATCCAACATCATAACAACAAACAGGAACAGAACCGCGACGGCGCCGACATAAACAATGGCCAGCAACATGGCGACATATTCGGCGCCCATCAACACGAACAGACCCGCCGCACTGAAAAATGTCAGGATCAACCACAAAACCGAGTGTACCGGGTTTCGCGCAAGCACAACCAAGAAACCCGAGGTTATGGCTGTGAATGCAAACAGATAAAAAGCGATGGCTGTAATGCCCATGTGTTTTGTTCCTTCTTACCTATAAGGCGCGTCGATTTCGATGTTACGCGCAATTTCCGCTTCCCACCGTTCGCCGTTCGCCAGCAGTTTATCTTTATTGTAGAACAGCTCTTCACGGGTTTCCGTGGCAAATTCAAAGTTCGGGCCTTCTACGATGGCATCAACCGGACAGGCTTCTTGGCAAAAGCCACAGTAGATACATTTGGTCATATCGATGTCATAGCGCGTTGTGCGGCGGCTGCCGTCATCCCGCGGTTCGGCGTCAATCGTAATCGCTTGTGCCGGACAGATCGCTTCGCACAGTTTACAAGCAATGCAGCGTTCTTCACCGTTAGGATATCGGCGCAGCGCGTGTTCGCCGCGAAAGCGCGGGCTTAAAGGGCCTTTTTCATGCGGATAGTTCAGCGTGTATTTCGGCTTGAAGAAGTACTTCAGACCCAGCTGGAAACCTTTCAGGATATCCAGAAGCAGAAAATAGGAAATGCGACGTTTAAGACTTACAGCCATCGGTTTAGCCCCCTAAGTATGGGTGTTGTTGCATATGGTATCATTGTCATCATCATTCTTTAAGCATCAAAGCGGGTCTTGCCCGCATTTTCATAGTTTTGCCATTTGGTTTCATAATCACTTTGCAGCATATCATTACCCAGTTTCGCACCTTTAGGGCGTTCGACATCATAATAAAGATACATCCTGCCAACAGGAACTTTGCCCTTCAAGCGCAGACGTTTGCCAGTTATCGCAGGATCTGGGAAGTTTAGGTGGTATTCTCTCGGGCGTGGTAATTTTTTAATACCCCGACAATCGTGAACAACACAGTTTGCCGTGCGGCCCCAGAACGTCCACACCAGTTCAGGACTGAACTGATATATGCCGTGGCCCGGCCAACCGTTAAAGCCATTAGCAGAGATGAACCGCCCGCCTGGTTTCAACATCTTGAAAACAGTTTCCAATGCGACCGGCACATTGAAAATATGTTCAATTGTGCCCGCATCGTAAATGAAATCAAACTTACCTTCCAGCGTTTTAACGATAGGCTTGTTCAAGTCGTGCAGGATTTTAGCACCCTCAAAGTCTGAAAAATCCATAGCTTCTATATCGCCAAAGCCCAGTTTTTTCATCAAGGTTTCACAATAACCATCTTCTTGCAGGTAGTCGTCGATTATGCCTTCTTTGTCATGGCGATTCAGTACGTCATTATAGCGTTTTTCAAAACGCGGTTGAATGGAAAAACTGTGTCGACCAAGCATAAGCGTCCGGCCTTTCGGCTGGAAATGCGTCGAAAGCTCTACCAATCTTTCAAAAAGAACGTAATCAACACCCATGTTACGTTATTAACCCCCAACAACCCAGCGGGCATAAGTGCCGCCGAAAGTTCCATATTGTGCAAAGAACGCCACCAGAACGATCCAGCCAAGTGACATTGGCAGGAAGACTTTCCAACCTAGGCGCATCAACTGGTCGTAACGGAAGCGTGGCACGATGGCTTTGACCATCGCAAACAAGAAAAAGAAGAAACACATTTTGCCAACCAGCCATAATGGGCTGTCCGGAAGACCCGGGATTGGTGATAACCAACCGCCAAAGAACAAGATCGATGTCAATGCGCACATCAGCCAGATCGCGATGTATTCGCCTGCCATATATAGCAAAAACGGCGTTGATGAATATTCAACCTGATAACCAGCCACCAGTTCCGATTCCGCTTCTGGCAGGTCGAACGGCGGGCGATTTGTTTCGGCAAGCGCTGATATGAAGAACAGGAATACCATCGGGAAGTGCGGCAACCAATACCAGCTGAAGAAACCGTAATCGCCTTTTTGAGCCATAACAATATCCACCAAACTTAACGAGCCTGTGGACAGGATCACCCCAACGATGATGAAACCGATGGATACCTCATAGGAAATCATTTGTGCAGCAGAGCGCAACGCGCCCAAAAACGGGTATTTCGAGTTTGAAGCCCAGCCACCCATAATAACGCCGTAAACTTCCAGTGAAGAAACCGCGAATATATAAAGCACTGCCACATTCAGGTTGGCCAGAACCAGATTTTCAGAGAACGGTATCACTGCCCATGAAATGATCGACAGGATAAATCCAACAAGGGGTGCCAGCAAAAATACGGTTTTGTCGGCACCGGCAGGGATGACGATCTCTTTAAATACGTATTTCGCGGCATCCGCCACGGTTTGCAGTATGCCCCAAGGGCCAACCACATTCGGGCCACGGCGCATTTGTACTGCCGCCCAGATTTTACGGTCGGCATAGACCAGAACCAAAAGGCTGATCATCACAAATGCGGTCAGCAGCAAACACTGCCCGACGATGATAAGGAAAATCCCTAGGTTAGATGAGAAAAATTCTGCCATGTCCGTTCCTTAGACCATCGGTATGCTATGTGCGGTGCAATCTTCCACCGTCACTTCAGCATCAATTGTATGCCGCCCACCTGGATGAGCGTTCGAAAGTGTGTAAATCGCGTTGCCAGCCCAAATGCCCTTGTCCTCTGACACATTAACCTGAATACGACCCGCAAATCCGAAACCGCGGATCAGCGTATATTGGGCAGCTGCGCATTCCACATATGCCAGCACGTCCGTTGGCGTACGCGGATTACGCATTGTGACCACCATATTGACCAGCTCTGGCTTCATCAGGCGCGTATCCACCGCGATATATTCCATAGCCCTGGAAGCACCTTGGCTGACCTTTTGATCAGAAGGTGTACAAGCAATCATCAGGCCAAGCGTGGCCAGTAGTGCAAATACATATGTTATGTGGCTCAAGATCACCCGATTACTCCGCAGCAACTGGCGCATTGTTGCGCGCTTTTGCATTGGCAGACAGTTCAGCCATCACTTCGGAGGCGCGCGCAATCGGGTTGGTCAGATAATAATCACTGATCGCATTGCTAAACGCCTTGCCTTTGATCTCTTTTGGCTTAATCGCTTTCCATTTATTTTGCGGCACCACATCAATCGCGGCAAGATGCGGGAATTCGGCGAACAGTGCCTGACGCAATTGTGCCAGACTGTCATAAGGTAATACCTGTCCAAATTCCGCAGACAAAGCCCGCAATATTGCCCAGTTTTCTTTTGCATCACCAGGGGCAAACCCAGCGCGCGCTGCCATTTGCGGGCGACCTTCGGTGTTGACGAAAATACCGCTTTCTTCTGTATAAGTCGCGCCCGGCAGGATCACATCAGCGCGGTGCGCACCACGGTCCCCGTGGCTGCCTTGGTAAATCACGAACGGATTGTCAGCGATTTCAACTTCATCGGCACCCAGATTGAACACCACTTGCGCGTCTTTAAGCGCAGTTTTCATACCGCCCTTGGTGGTAAAACCAATGTCCATACCGCCAACACGTGATGCCGCTGTATGCAATATCATAAGTTTCGAGTTAGATTTCTCGGCCAATTGCATTGCCGCAGCCAGTACATCTTCACCGTCTGTCCCTTGAATTGCACCTTGACCCACAATAACCAAGCTTGCTGCCTTTTTGGTGTCTGCAGATATTTTCTTTTTGGTAAGCTTATCAAGTGCCGCACGATTTGTGCCAACATGGGCATAAGCGTAAGTCAGATCAACGGCCTCACCCACAAGAGCAATATTTGCCCCACGCGACCAAGCTTTGCGCAAACGTGCATTCAACACGGGCGCTTCATGGCGTGGATTGGTGCCGATTAATTGGATCATTTCAGCCGTATCAATATCTTCGATGGTGGCGGTGCCCACATAAGCGGAACGATTGCCACTTGGCAGCTTGGCGCTGTCAACACGGCACTCAACATTGCCATTCAAGCCAGAGATCAGGCTTTTCAGCGCATACATTGCTTCCACTGGGGCCAAATCGCCCGCAATAGCCGCAACTTTCTTGCCCTTCACGGCTTTTGCAATAGCTTTAAATGCTTCATCCCAGCTTGCCGGTTTCAGTTTGCCGCCTTTGCGCACATAAGGCTGGTCAAGACGTTGACGACGCAAACCGTCCCAGGTGAAACGACCCTTATCGGATAACCATTCTTCGTTCACACCGTCATGGTTGCGCGGTACAATCCGCATCACTTCACGACCCTTGGTATCCACACGAATATTCGAGCCAAGCGCGTCCATTACGTCGATGGTTTCGGTTTTCTTCAATTCCCAAGGACGCGCGGAAAACGCGTAAGGTTTTGAAGTTAAAGCACCAACCGGGCATAGATCAATGATATTGCCCTGCAACTCACTGTCCAATGTCTGGTTCAGATATGTCGTGATTTCGCTGTCTTCACCGCGTCCTGTCTGGCCCATTTGGCTGATACCGGCCACTTCCGAGGTAAAGCGCACACAACGTGTACATGAAATGCAGCGTG
>JAJFHY010000013.1 GCA_021775375.1 Amylibacter sp.
TTCCAGCACACTGACCTGATATGTACGGCCATTCCACTCGCGTACCAGGACGGCACCTGCACTTAACGTTGTTATTGTCTTCAATGTCTGTGGCTCACCGGCATTATGCAAGGCACGTAGCGTCTTTGCCGGAATACCACCCATCACCCTCGCCTGCTCTTCCCAACGCAATGCAGATTGTATGAGTTGTACTGACAGGTATTTGGGCGGTGAGCAGCCATACAGCTTACGCCATTGCTCAATGAGAACCGTTCGGTTTAAGTCCTGATCAACCGCTTCAATATTGGTAAACTTACCCATTCAGATATCCTCTCGTTGTAGCCGGATACCCCGGCCATGTACCGAGGGAAGCCCGAACTGCGGGCGGATGTTGGGGATAAGGTGTAAACAGTACCGCTCGTTTGAAGAGTGAAGTCCAGTCCTGTTTAGTGGTTTAGGATATAGGGTCGTTATGGGCGGGAAGCGGAAGTTCACTACTTTTATGAGGCAATGCGCTAGTTCCTGCAAGCCGACATTCATAGTATATGACGGGCGGGTTGCTTTTGAGTTTCATCAAAATGTTACGTAGTTGAAAAATTGTTGTCACATACACGATCTATTTGTACCGCATCCGAAAGGAATCGGATCATTTTAACAAACCAGAGGTCGAACATATGTTCCTTAAAACTCTTTCATTTACAACTGTTGCATTGGCAATAGTCACTGCTGCTCCTGCATTCGCAGGCCGCGATCAAATAAAAATTGTTGGGTCTTCTACCGTTTTCCCGTTCGCTACAACTGTTGCTGAACGTTTTGGCAAAAAAACAGATTTTAAAACACCAGTTGTTGAATCAACAGGTTCGGGCGGTGGTTTAAAGTTATTTTGTGCCGGTGTTGGCGATGGCTATGCAGATATCACCAATGCATCACGTCGTATTAAATCTTCCGAAGTTGAAAAATGTGCAGCAAACGGTATCGCTGACATTGTAGAAGCCAAAATCGGTTATGATGGCATTGTTATTGCCAACTCAAAAGCTTCACAACAATTTGATGTAACATTGGCTGATCTGTTTCTGGCACTGGCCAAAGACGTGCCAACAGGTGTTGATGGTGAAACAAAGCCAAACCCATACACAACGTGGGATCAGGTTAATGCATCCCTTCCGGCTGTAAAAATCGAAGTTATGGGCCCACCACCTACATCGGGTACACGTGATGCTTTTGTTGAATTGGCGATGGAGGGTGGGTGCAAAACTTTCGCTTGGATCAAGGCGTTTAAAAAAGAAGACAAAAAAGCTTATAAATCATTGTGCCACACGATCCGTGAAGATGGTGCATTTATTGAAGCAGGTGAAAACGACAATCTGATCGTTCAAAAACTAGTCGCAAATCCAAGCGCATTCGGTATTTTCGGTTATTCATTTTTGGAACAGAACTCGGATACGGTGCAAGGGTCAATCGTGAACGGTATCGCCCCTGAATTTGAAGCCATTGCCGAAGGGGATTACCCTGTATCTCGGTCACTATATTTCTACGTGAAAAAAGACCACGTTGGTGTTGTCCCGGGTCTAGTGGAGTTCTTAACAGAATTCACATCTGAAGATGCTTGGGGCGAAGATGGATATTTGGCTGATAAAGGTCTAATCCCGATGACCGAAGCTGAACGCACAGAATGGGCAGAAAAAATCAATGGCTTAAGCAATCTTGCAATGTAAGCCTATTACCACTGAATTTTTAAAGGGGCGGGAACGCCCCTTTTTATGCGCATAAATAATATTTTCGCAAAACTGTTACACAGAATAAATCCAGCCGTTACAATCTCTGCGTATCCCCACTGCATCCGATGGAATCGAAATAATCACTAACTGGGGAATGCCTCATGGCGTCCGAAGACATCACACAAGAAAATAGCTTTAACATTACTTTAGGTAATCGTTCAAAGCTGATGGAACATATTGTGAAACTCGCCATGGTTCTTAGTGCGCTTGTGGCGGTTGCTGTGACCATCGGGATTGTTTTATCCTTGATGTTTGAAGCCTTGGAGTTTTTCAAAAAAATTCCATTTAGTGAATTTCTTTTTTCCATAGAATGGTCACCACAAACCGCATTGCGCACAGATCAGGTTGCTGCTGAAGGCAAGTTTGGCGTGATCCCGCTTTTCACAGGGACTTTGTTAATCTCAGCCATTGCTATGTGCGTTGCCACGCCGTTGGGGTTGGCCTCGGCTGTGTTTCTGGCGGAATACGCATCAAAAAGAACCCGTGACTGGGTAAAGCCGATGTTGGAAATTCTGGCCGGTATTCCAACCGTCGTATACGGGTTTTTTGCAGCCCTGACCGTGGCCCCTTTCATTCGTATGACAGGGAACAATATGGGGTTAGAGGTATCTTCAGAAAGTGCGTTAGCGGCGGGCCTTGTAATGGGGATTATGATTATACCCTTGATTTCATCTTTGTCGGACGATGTGATCAACGCAGTTCCCCAAGCCATGCGTGACGCATCTCTTGGCATGGGTGCCACCCATTCTGAAACTGTCAAAAAGGTGATCTTACCGGCGACCTTGCCGGGGATCGCCGGCAGTCTGCTTTTGGCTGCATCACGTGCCATTGGCGAGACTATGATCGTTGTGATGGCCGCAGGTCTGGCGGCGAATTTGACCGCTAATCCATTAGAGGCAGTAACAACTATAACCGCACAGATTGTGGCCCTGCTAACGGGGGATCAAGAATTTGACAGCGCCAAAACCCTGTCTGCATTCGCACTTGGGTTAATGCTGTTTATTGTCACGTTGGTGTTGAATTACATCAGCCTGCGGATCGTCAAAAAGTATCGGGAACAGTATGACTAATCCAACCACAAGTTTTCTAAAGGGGCAAAAGCATCTAAATCGCCGCCACAACGCTGAACAACGCTTTCAGTGGATGGGGCGAATTGCGATTGCTTTGTCTCTTATATTCCTCGCTTTCATGATCACTTCGATCATATGGCAGGGTAAAGGCGCGGTCAGCACAACAAAAGTCATGCTAGCTTTCGATCTTTCCGCCCAAATGGTTGACCCCGAAAACATCAAGGGGGCAAGCTATGAAAAGATCGTAAAATCTGCCCTGCGCAGCCAATTCCCAAACGCGAAGAAACGCAAGCAAAAGAAAGCACTTTATGCGCTGGTCAGCTCTGACGCGGGTTTTCAGTTGCGCGACCAAATACTGGCAAACCCTGCCTTGTTGGGGGCAGAGCAAACCCTATGGGTAAGTGCATCTGATGATGTTGACATGCTTATGAAAGGTCACATTTCACGCGCAGGGGCACAAAGTGACCGCCGGGTGAATGACGATCAAATCGGTTGGATAGATACGCTATCTGATGAGGATGCAATTAAGCGTGTATTCAACATAGGCTTCTTTACCAGCGGTGACAGTCGTGAGCCTGAACTGGCAGGTATTTTAAGTGCATTGGTCGGTTCGGCCCTGTCATTACTTGTATGCTTTGCCCTGTCGTTTCCAATCGGTATTTTGGCCGCGATTTATCTGGAAGAATTTGCCAAGAAAAACCGTTGGTCTGATCTGATCGAGATCAACATCAATAATCTGGCGGCTGTTCCCTCTATTGTTTTTGGGTTGCTGGGCCTTTCAATTTTTCTGAATGTTTTTGGATTGCCGCGATCATCGCCACTGGTTGGCGGTATGGTGTTAGCCTTGATGACGCTGCCCACCATCATTATTGCGGCACGTGCAAGTCTGCGCGCAGTCCCCCCTTCCATTCGTGAAGCCGCCCTTGGAATGGGTGCCAGCCCGGTGCAGACCACTTTTCATCATGTCGCACCACTTGCGCTGCCCGGGTTTTTGACCGGTACAATCGTTGGCATGGCACAGGCATTAGGCGAAACTGCACCGCTTTTGATGATTGGAATGGTCGCCTTTATCGTTGATATTCCCAGTAGCATTCTGGAACCGGCAACCGCATTGCCAGTACAGATATTCCTATGGGCAGACAGCCCTGAACGGGCTTTTCTGGAAAAAACATCTGCCGCTATAATCGTGCTTTTGATCTTTCTGGTGCTGATGAACATCATAGCGATTACCCTGCGCAAAAAATATGAAACAAGGTTTTAGTCATGCAAAAAACGCCTCTCATTTCGGCTAAAGACGTAGATGTTTTCTATGCTAAGAAACAAGCTTTGGATAAGATCACACTTGATATTCCAGAGCATAAGGTCACTTCACTGATCGGCCCGTCAGGCTGCGGGAAAACAACGTTTTTGCGCTGTATCAACAGGATGAACGATCTAGTCGATATTTGCCGAGTTGCTGGCGAGATCAAAATTATGGGGCAGGATATATATGCCCCCGAGGTTGATGTTGTCGCCCTGCGTGCAAATGTAGGCATGGTTTTTCAAAAGCCAAACCCGTTTCCAAAATCCATTTTTGATAATGTGGCTTACGGGCCAAAAATACACGGGCTGGCTAAGACCAAAGGCGACATGGAAGAAATGGTCGAATGGTCTTTGCGCAAAGCGGGCCTGTGGGAAGAGGTTAAAGATCGCTTGGCCGAAACCGGTACGGGTCTGTCAGGTGGTCAACAACAACGCTTGTGTATTGCACGTGCGATTGCTGTGAAGCCAAAGGTAATTCTTATGGACGAGCCATGCTCGGCGCTTGACCCGATTGCGACAGCGATTATCGAGGAGTTGATTGATGAATTGCGTAAAAAATTCACCATCATTATCGTGACCCATTCTATGCAACAGGCCGCACGCGTATCTCAACGCACTGCCTTTTTTCATATGGGTATTCTTGTAGAAAGCGGTGCAACAAAGTCGCTTTTCACAGCACCCCAAGATGAGCGCACACAAAATTACATCACTGGTCGGATCGGATAGGAAATCAACATGGAAAACACACATATCGTTACGCGGTTTGATAAAGACTTGGATGAAATTGAAACTCTATTAATCACGATGGCTGATATGGTTGGAACTCAGATCAAGCAATCCGCCTTAGCTTTGCAAAACGGTGATGATGCAATGGCTGATGCAGTTTCAAAGGGCGACAGCGCGATTAATAAACTGGAAGAGCGTATTGATAAAAAGGCTATCCGGTTGATTGCTTTGCGCCAACCAATGGCTGAAGATTTACGCAGTGCCATCACAACGCTAAAAGTTTCTACAAGTCTTGAACGCATGGGCGATTATGCCAAAACCCTGTCTTACCGTGTGCATCAGGTTGAAAACTTCAAGGCGATAAAGCCTGTGTTGCGAAGCATTGTTGAAATGTCTGATAAAGTGGCAGCGATGCTGGATATGGCCATGGAAGCTTACGTCAATCGCGATCTGGAAAAGGCCCAAGAAGCACGGGAAGCAGACCAAGGGATCAACGACAAGACCGATGCGTTGTTCCGCGAGCTTCTAACCTATATGATGGAAAACCCACGTAACATCGAAGCTTGCACCCATCTGTTGTTCATCTCGAAAAACCTTGAACGCTCAGGCGATCAAGTGACCAATATTGCGGAGCAGGTGCATTATTTGGTTACAGGTGAGTTATTGGAAGAATAACTTAAAGAATGTAGCGGAGTTTGCAAATTCGTGCGTCATTTAACCAGTTGGGAAATGTCTGCTTTGCGCAAGCCACCGTTGCATTTACAAATTCTTATAGATGTCAGCAAAGGGCCGGTTAGCAGTCATTCGCTACGATATCGCAAAACCTTCAATTTGGGTAGTAAGCAGACTCTCGGTTCTGCTGCGATATAATAGCTAAGTATCCCGGCAGTACACGCCTGCCTACCAAGTTATCTCTTTACCTGCCCAGTCGAAAAATCTGCCGGTATCATTTGGCGAAAACTGGTCGATGACATTCAATATATTCTTGGCAGCTTGCTCAGGCGATGAGGCGGCGTGGTTGGAATAGTTTTGAGTGAAGTCTGTTGACACAGTGCCCGGATGCAATGAAGCACAAACTAAGTGCTTGTGAGTGCGTTTAAATTCAATCGAAGCGGTTCTGATTAGCTGGTTCAATGCAGCCTTAGATGCGCGATATGAATACCACCCCCCCAAAGCGTTATCTCCTATCGACCCGACTCTGGCAGAAAGAGCTACAAAAACCGCACGGCGATCGCGTGGGAGAAGACGGATGGAATGTTTCAGAATTAACGCCGGGCCAATCGCGTTCACGGCAAATGATGTCATTATTTCTTCTGACGACAACTGCTTGAGTGATTTTTCTGGTCCATCCGGTCCGGACAAGACACCAGTTGCTACAATCACCAGATCGAACTTATTTTCCAGACGCCCTAGTCTGTCAGCCACGACGATCTCGTTGGTGACATCAAAACCATCTTTTCTGCGCGACAGGCGCGTAACTTGATAGTCCTTTGTGTCCAGCTCATTCGACAATGCCCGGCCTATACCACCGGAAGCGCCTATAATAAGGGCATTCTTTTTCATGTCAGATTGTTGGGTTGTGTATGTATATTGAGCCATTCAAAACAGTCACTAACCCAACCAAGACCGAATAAGGGACAAAGAGGTATTTCATCCGTTATCCCAGTAACGGCTCGTCGAGTGTTCTATCGCTTTCTTCCTATTATTGGTTTCTGCATTGCGAAACACCACCATGGTAATAAAAATACCTGCGATAATGAATGAATGGCCAACCGCAGTAACTCCAAATACGACGTAACTACCGATTGCCAAGGAGAAAATAGTGCTCCACATCCAAGCCAATAGCTGCATTAACATGTGGGCCGTCTGGATTGGAAGATTTCGCAGCGGGTTCTTTGATTCATCCATAATCACATCCCAGGCTGATATTACAGTTTTTTTAATAAACATGATGTTCTCCATTTCTCACAGGCTATATTCGTCCTGCATATGTTTTAGTTTGACGCGATATAGTCTATTCCGCACTCTTTAATGAACGCTACACAAAAACTAGAAGTTACCATTTCTTGGTATTAGTCGACTATTCAGGTAGCATTATAATTTGTGTCGTACTTACCCCATAGGGGGGGTGTGGTAAGTACGTCCACGGCTTACACTAGGACATGAAGTATAAGCTGATAGGTATTCCTTTAGATAATATAACCATAGAGCCTAATGACAGGCTGGGCGCGTGCCTGGAATAAGCACTTTGTCGATAACGTGGATTACACCGTTGTCTGCGATTATATCAGCAATTATTACATTAGCCATTTCACCCGTTCCGTCGGCAATCATTACACCGTCACTATTGGAAGTGATGCAAAGGCGTTCACTCGCTAGCACGGGTTTGAAATAATTCGATCCAGATGGGATCATTGCGGCTGTCAGTTTCCTGTCGTCGACGTGATATAGCAGCACATTTGTTAACTGGCCTTTATTTTCAGGTTTCAAAAGAGTTTCAACCGTTCCCTCGGGAAGAGCTGCAAATGCTTCGTCCGTTGGTGCATAAACCGTGAATGGTCCTTTACCCTTTAAGGTGTCTGCCAAACCAGCTGCGCCAATTGCAGCAACCAGAGTATTGAACTTTCCAGCTTCGATAGCGGTGTCAACGATATCTGCAGCATTCGCGGATACACCAGACACGGATATACCCAATGCGATTGTCAGTGCGGTCATATTCGGAAATTGTAGTTTCATATTAAAGTTCCTTTTAGTTTTCTATTATTCAACGCTTATGCATCGCCATGTAATTTCATTATATGCAATAAATTTGCATTACAAGCAATTTTGCATAAAATGTATAATATTTGCATTTACTGCAAATTGTATGTATGTTGTTGCATAGAATGCAAAATGGAGAGCGACGATGTTGTCAGAAACATTAAGTGATGGGTTGGAAGCATACGGCATAGGGCCTGTGATTCGCACCTTGAGGCTAGAGAAAGGTCTTGGCCTCAAGGAACTTGGTAAGCACACTGGTTTGTCCGTAGCCATGTTGTCTAGAATTGAAACGGGTCAGGTTTTCCCCACGCTGCCAACATTGTTTCGCATTTCTATGGTGTTTGGAGTAGGACTTGATTATTTCTTTGCTCCCAATACAGAAAAGCCAGTAGCGGCAGTGGTGAGGAGGGAAGATAGGTTACGCCTTCCGAACGCAATGGAAGGCCCTGCGCTTTTTCATTTTGAAAGCCTCGATTTCCCAGTTCCCGACCGTTGTATCGAAGCCTTTCTGGCCGACTTTTCCAGTGATACTTCCACCGAGCCGCACACTCATTCTGGCATCGAATTTATTTACGTAATGCAGGGGGGGCTAGAGGTACGCATTAAGGGTGAAGCGCATCGTTTGAATGAGGGTGACTCGATTTATTTCGATTCTGGGCCTGAACATTGTTATTCGCGATATGGGGCCGGTGTCTGTTCCGCAATTGTTGTTGTTTGTACAGGGACATAGTTCGGGATAGGGGCAATACAGGGTGTTGTCAGACAAACTTGACGGCTTCGGAACCAATCCGTAATTTTATCCAATGGCAACAAAGAACGTATTCAAATATTTCAAAACGAGCCCAGCAATCATCCGCTTGGCGGTGATGTATTACGTGCGGTATCCGCTAAGTTTTCGCCAAGTTGAAGACATCTTGCATGATCGTGGGATTGATATTTGTCATGAAACGATACGGTTTTGGGTGAGCAGATTTGGGGCGGTATTTGCCAAGAAAATTCATAAGAAAAGGGCAGGGCACCACTCAAATTGGCAGTGGCATTTGGATGAAGTTTTCGTGAAAATAAACGGCGAGAGATTTTACCTATGGCGCGCGGTTGATCACGAAGGTGAAGTTCTGGAATGCTTCGTTACAAAGAGGCGAGACAAAGCTGCTGCCAAGAAGTTTCTTATAAAAGCAATGCGCAAACACGGTTCGCCAAAGGTTATCACAACTGACAAGTTGCCGTCATATAGAGCCGCTTTTCGCGAAATTGGCGTGGCAGATCGTCAATTATGCGGTGGTAGATCAAATAATAGGTGTGAGAATTCACATCTGCCGTTTCGACGACGAGAGCGTGCGATGCAGAAGTTTAAAAGCCCTGCGGCGCTTCAGAAATTTACAAGTTATCACGCCCAGATATACAATCATTTTAATCACCAGAGACATTTAGAAACCAGACAATCTTTCAAGCAAAAACGTGCAACTGCTCTTACGGAGTGCTTCAATTTCTGTGCCGCTTGATGTTGATGCTGGTGTGCCTTTTGCGGCGTGCTCAAGTTTGTCTGACAACACCCTTGGGTGAACCATGCTTTCGCATTGTTTTTATCAAAAATTTTTTTTGCAACGCTCTTATCTCGACGTTTTGGCACATAGCATTCCAGCACTTCACCTTCATGATCAACCGCTCGCCAAAAGTAAAATCTCTCGCCATTTATTTTCACGAAAACTTCATCCAAGTGCCACTGCAAATTTGAGTGATGCTCTGCCCTTTTCTTACGGATCTCTCGTATGAACTTTGATCCGAAACGCTCAACCCAAAATCGAACCGTTTCATGACAAATATCAATCCCGCGGTTATGTAATATGTCTTCAACTTGTCGAAAACTCAGTGGGTAGCGAGCGTAGTACATCACTACTAGACGAATAATTTGGGTGAAGTTTTAAAGTACTTAAAGGTGTTTTTGGTTGTCATTTTGCAAAGTTGCCCCAACCGACTAATTCAAGCAAGTTGCTCTGACAACACCATCGGTTCAATTATAATTGAACCTTTCTGATAGAATTTGTTTTGAGGGGACGCCCATTGCAATTAATCTATCCTCTACGATAGCCATCATTTTTACCGGGCCGCAAAGCAGGTAGAGCCAATCTTTCATCTCCGGTGATTGGAATAGCTCTGAAATAAGTTTAGCGTCCATCACGCCGGTGTGGCCAGTCCAATCCGGTGGCGGCTCCGAAAGAACATGGACAACCTTTGTTCCGTGATCACGTGACAAGGTTTCAAGCTCGTCGCGATAAGCTATCCGGTTCTCTGCTCTGTTACCATAAACCAAAACCGTGTCCCGTGGATCGTTTTCAATTTCAAGTTGACGCAGAATACCCAAAAGAGGTGCTATGCCGACGCCCCCTGCAATCAATGCAATGCCGGGTTCTTTACGGTTTGATGCCACAAGGTTACCATGTGGTCCATCCAGATAGGCTGTAGTCCCTTCGCGGGTATTGCCGATCAGGCGCGTAGAGTCGCCCAGTTCCTTAATAAGGAAACTTAGATTGCGCCCCGATGCTGGTGCAGAACTGATCGAAAACGGGTTTTCATATATGGAAAATGGGCTGTGACCCAGATTGAGCCAAACGAACTGGCCGGCTTTATATTGCATGCCATTGTGGGTTTTCGGTTCCAGTATAAGTTCCCACATCCGATTTGCCACCGGCGTGACCGATGCCACACGCCAAGCGCTGCCAAGTTGTAAAAGCGGCTTGATCAGATAGACAAAAACCATCGTCGCCAATGCCCCAACAGATAATGCCAGCCAGACAAACCGAAGAACCGGATCTTCGCTATATCGCCCAGCGTTCAATGTATGGTGTAGAACAAAGCCAACAATCAATAGGGCCCCAAACCCATGCATTATGCGCCATGTTTCATACTTGTATGATAATTTGCTGCGTGCAATTGCAAGCAAAATAAGACTTGGCAGCAGTAGCCACGCCATAATGCCGCCCGCCATCGCCCAAAAGTCCGGCGTCAGCGTCAGTTGCCGTGTTGGATCCCAAGGCAGTTGCCGCGCGAAAGTCGCGCGGTACAAAAACGGGTGTATCAAGGCAAGTACCAGTGCAAACCGTGCCAATAATTGATGCAATTTAAGTGTAACATCCAGACCGACCCCACTGGAAACTGACCGAAACCGACCGGAAAGAATAAATTCGACCAATATGATGGAAAACGCCAGTATACCGGCACCTGTGGCCAGCTCATCAAGGATGCCGCGTGGTGGACGCATGCCCAGCCAAGCCAGCAAAAGCGGCAAGAAGACAAGCGTCAGATATAACGTGGTCAGGGCTTTCAATTTCATTTAGCTGCACTCTTTCGAGATTATATAACCGAATGGTCACTTACTATTTCATGGTTCCGGCCAAAATGAACGTATCTCTTCGGGCAGGCTTGCCCGTACATCCAGAATCTCGCCGCGCGATATTTTGGCGTTGATTAGTTTGAATACTTTTTGAATATCCTCGGATCCGCGATAATCCGCGACGCTGCCCACATGCTGTTCAATATCCGAAATAAAATCCTGTAAGTGCCGTTGTTTTACGGGTGTATTTTTTGGCACCCATCCTTCAAAGAACATACCGCGGATCAGAAGTGGAAGTTGTGCTGCCAATTGTGCCACCTCATCCACGAGAAGATGATCTCTAATCTGATGCAACGTGACACGAAGAAGTCGAAGCGCGTCTCTCTGGCTGCTCCAGTCCAAACGTTCAGTGAGTTCATTTATCCATTCATGCGTAAGCTGAACTGTATGGTCGATAACCTCTAAACCTTTGGCTGACATAACGTTTATCCTTTCATTCGAAGTTTCAATCTTTAGCCTATTTAATATCGGGCATGCGCGTATCGGCTTGCCTGCCGGTTATCCAGTCTAAAAATGCGCGCGTTATCGCCCCTATTCCCAAGAGAACAAGTGTATAATTGGCGACCCATCCCACAAATGGGATAAAGTTCAAAATGACCAAAACGACGACTGACAGCGCAAGTGCCACAAGGCGTTGTAATTGCGTTGGTGTGTCTGTCCCACCGAAGGCCTGCCATATCCATAGCGAAACGGTATAAGCAGCCAACGTATATCCCAATATCCAACCCAGTATGATCGCCGCCACAACAATAGGTATAAAAGGCAGACCGACAACTGTCATAGCCGCGACGGGCACCATTCCAAATAATATCGACAGCCCCAACATCCCTATGAGGAAAATAACACCCGGACGTTTTGTGATCGATGTCCGCAAACGTTCAACCTGATCCGGCAGAAATGTTAGGGAAATAGCCCCGACAATGACGACAAAGGCAAGCGTAATTATAAACGCCATGAAGCGTGAAATGACCGTTGGCAATACGGGGTATTCAGTATCAAGCCAGCTATCGCGAACCTCTGTGAAAATGCCTGACTTATCCAGTATTTCGAAGTGAATACGATCAGGTGAAATCACCCGCGCGGGGATTGCGATCTCTATTGAGGAAGAATAATCCAGTTTTCCAACTATCAGTGCTTCTGGCCCAAAGCTGATCTTATTTGCAACGATCCGAGCATCCCCGCCTATTCTGGCATTTAGGATAATTTCATTCCCCATTGCCAACAAAGCGCCCGATACAGGACCATCTATTGTCACTGTCCCACCTGATAGTCTGGCATTGCCTGTTGTAATGGCATTTTGAGAAGTCCGTACCGAAAAACCGGTTGCTGTCAAATCTTCACCTACGCTTGACCGGATAGTGACGGCACCGCCTGCAACATAAAGATCGCCCCTTGTAACTGTTTCAACTTCGACATCGAAACCGGTTGCATGTACATCGCCAACGGCGTCACCTTTCAAAGTCACCGCATTGCCGGCAATAAAAACATCACGTTGTGCATCAATGGGCGAACTCGGGCCGGATCCGGCAATAAACATATCATTTCCGATGGTCTGTGTGGCCATTTCGGCTTGACCAATCGTGCCGTGAACCAGCACAAGGAACAGAAAAACCATAAGCTTCAGATAAGACATCGGACAATCCTTCTAAAATATGAGCGTACATAATAGTTAACACATAAAAGCAAAGACGCATTGATATGGATCAATGAGGGCCACACACAATCTGATATAATGCCAACAAATGCCGCTTGAGAAAAAGAGGTTAACGTGATCAAGGATATTCCCTCTGGGGCCCCTTTAAAACCCGTACAATTATCAGCAAGCTTCAATCTGCCTGCGGGAACTGGAACGGTCGCGAGTGGCTCAATATCCCTTACAAAAGGAATGCGCCAGACACGTGCTTTGGAAGCGATTAAGTTTGCGGCAAAAACTTCCCATACAGATTTTAACTTATTCGCACTTGGACGGTCCGGTTATGGAAGGCACAAAGCGGTTCTCTCTATCCTTAAGGAAGTGGCTTTAGCGCGCCCAACGCCCGATGATTGGGTCTATGTGAACAACTTTGCGGCACCGCATAAGCCCATAGCGATACAGTTGCCTGCCGGGTTGGCGGATCGTTTCAAAAAAGCCATGCAAGATTTGGTGAATGATTTAGCCAATGACATCCCCGCTTTGTTCGAAGCGGAAGCGTATCAAAACAAGCGACGCGCCATTGAGCAGGATTTTGGCGGGCAACATGAAAAATCTTTCAATGATTTGATGCAGCACGCATTAGAGAAGAAACTGGTTCTATTGCGAACACCAATGGGATTTATGTTAACCGCCCAAAAAGACGGCAAACCGATGAAGCCCGAAGAGTTCAACAAACTGCCTAAAGATCAGCAGAAGCAGATTGAACAGAATATCAGTGAAATGCAAACTGAACTGGAAACCGTCCTTAAGCAAATACCCAAACGGGAAAAACAGCATCGGAGTGCAGTTGAAAACCTAAATTCAAGTGTAGCTCTCGAGGGTGTGGAGAACGCAATTGAAGACGTAGTTAAAGAGTTCGGCAACATTGAAAAAATTGCCAAGTACCTTGAAGATGTTAAATCAGATATTATTGAAAATGCCGACCAGTTTTTAACTCCTGACCCCGAAGTGCGTGCTGGCGCATTTCCTGTTTCAACCACTCAGCATTACAAGAACCCGCAATATTTTATGTACTCAGTAAACGTCATTCTGTCCAATCAATCACAAGTAGGAAAGGGAGCGCCTGTTGTAACCGAAGAGCTGCCGACTTTGTCGAATTTGACCGGTCGAATTGAGCATGTTGCCGAGATGGGCGCGCTGTTGACCGATTTCAGTATGATCCGCCCGGGAGCATTGCATCGTGCCAATGGCGGATATCTGGTGCTGGATGTTATGCGCGTGTTGACTGAACCATTTGCTTGGGACGCGTTGAAACGATGTTTGAAAACCCAGCAAATCGCCATCGCCTCCGCACAGGATCGATTGGGCTTGGTAAGTACAATATCATTGGAGCCAGACCCTATTCCCCTTACCTTGCGGGTCGCATTGGTTGGAGAGCGCGCATTATATTATCTATTAATGGCGTATGATCCTGATTTTGCAGAGCTATTCAAAGTTCAGGCTGATTTTGACGATGACGTTTTTATATCGAAAGATAGTATTGAGCATTTTGTCCAGATAACCAAAGGCATTGCGCAGGAAAGTGATTTATTATCTCTGAGCAAAACCGCAATAACCAAGCTGCTGACAGAAGCGACAAGATTGGCAGAAGATTCAGAAAAGCTTTCATTAAATCTCGGAAAACTTTCCGATATTATCCGCGAAGCAGATTTTTGGGCGAAGGCATCTTCGGCAAAAACTATTAGTGGCAAGCATATCGATATGGCTATTGAGCAGGCTGAACAGCGCGCAAGCCGTCCGCGTGAACTGACTCATGAGGCAATTACACGAAACACGCTTATGATTGCGACTGAAGGGAAATCCATTGGCCAGATCAATGCTTTGTCCGTACACGAAATTGGAAGTTACCGATTTGGCCGTCCGTCACGGCTGACCGCGCGTGTGCGTTCGGGCAAAGGTAAAGTGGTGGATATCGAACGCGAAGTTGAACTGGGCGGGCCATTGCATTCCAAGGGTGTGTTGATCCTGTCCAGCTATCTTGCAACGCATTACGCCTTGGACGTACCCATGTCGTTATGGGCAAGCATCGTGTTTGAACAAAGCTATGGCGGCGTCGATGGTGACAGTGCATCGGCGGCTGAACTGTTTGCGCTTCTTTCGGCCCTTTCGGAATGTGCAATTAGCCAATCCTTTGCAGTCACCGGTTCAATAAACCAGCTAGGCGAAATTCAGGCAATCGGCGGGGTGAATGAAAAGATAGAAGGCTTTTTCGATATTTGTGATGCGCGTGGGTTGACTGGAAAACAAGGGGTTTTGATCCCCTATGCCAACATCAAACATCTTGCTTTGCGTCCAAGAGTAATCAAGGCGGTGAAAGATAAACAATTCTCAATAATCCCAATTACCACAATCGATGAAGGCATAGAATTACTGACGGGCACAAAACCTGGTGAACGCGGCAAGGCTGGTAAGTTCCCGCAAAACACTTTGAACAACAAGGTTGAAACAAAACTGGTCAACTTTGCTGAACGCCTAAGAGAGTATGCCACGCCAATAGTCCATAAACGTAAGAAAGGTGAAAATGCCAAAAGTAAAAAATAGCGGTCAGGTGATTATAAGTGCAACTTGTTTTGCAGATGCCAGTTCTGCAATAGAGCTTGCGACATTTTTAGCCAAGAAACTAAAGTTCGAGATTAAAGCATACTTTATAGAAGATGAAAGCGCATTGCTTGCCGCCAGCTTACCATTTGCACGCGCAATTTCGGTTACCGGCGGTAGCTCGCAAGTCACTCATGCCGAGATGCGAGATGCATATTTGCGCGATGCCAAAACTTATGAGATTGCCCTGTCGAATGCTGCACGGACTGCAGCATTGACTTGGTCATTTGAACAAGTGAAAGGACATCCGGAAACCCTATTGGTCGATGCAAAGACCAAGGGCGATCTGATTTTATTCGGCTTTCAGAGATTGCAAAAACAAAAAGGTGTAATAGGCGTCATTCAAGAGAGTGAATTGTCAAATTCCAAACTTATGAAACTTGGCGCCTCACTGTCCCGCACTCTGGGTCTGCCCCTTAAAACGGTCACTGTTCCAGTAGGTAACCACACCCAAGAAGTATTGAAATTTTTGCAAAATAACTCCCTGACGACAATTATATTGTCACACAGAACAGCGCTGTCCCTAGGCATAAGTGCAGTGCTAGAGGCTGGACGATGTCCGGTCATAGTTTATGACGCCACAGCTTAAAGTCCGCTTGGCTTGCTGGGGTATCGCCTAGCGTTGTTGTATAAGGCTACCATCTTCCAATAAATCACTTGGATAAAGCACAACTTTTTCATTTTCCGATAGCCCGTCAAGCACTTCTGCGGATTGATCGCTCATATGATCAATCGTCAAAGTTCGCATAATAGCCTTGCCGTCTTGAAGCACAAAGACCGCCCAATTGCCATTCGCCCTAAACAATGCACCGATGGGGACTTGCAAAACAGCGTCACCAGACCATATTTCAAGCTTTGCCAGCACATGGTATCCATGCCCCAGCTGTTCTGGTACTGTTTCAAGATCAAGAATAACATCAACCCTTTGTTCTTCAATTCCGAGTGAAGAAGTTTTAGTAACAGCAGCAGGATCAATCCTTCGTATACTTGCAGTCAAAGTATTCTCACCGCCCCAATCACTGATCTCTACTTTTGATCCGTTCTTTAACTTGGGCGCATCGCTTGAAAGTAAATCTACAGCAATCTCCAAGTTTTGCGGATCCCCGACTTCGGTGATCGGCACGCCAGGGGCGACGGCTTGTTCGCTGCGCGCCAATACTTTAAGCACAACACCATCGATGGGTGATACCAGATGAAGACAGCAATTGTCGTCAATCGGGTTTGGAGTGCTGTTGTTACTGGGTTGGCGCAAACGGGCCTGCGCACTTACAAGTTCGGCTTGACGCAAGCGAATGAAGGCTTCCCTACTTTCAAGCAAAGCCTTGTGGAGTTTAAGGTCATTATAGGTTCGCTCCAGTTTGCTTTCAGAAATAACGTTCGTTTTAGAAAGTTCCAAAGCGCGGCGATAATCAGATTCCGCCTGTTCCAGTGCCATTTGTACGTGGGTGTGCTCTGCTTTGGCTGACGAGATGGCAGATTTGGCCGCTTCTACCGCTGCCTTAAGCTCTGCCTCGGTACGTTCATCCAGAAAGGGTGGGTCAAGCGGATGGATTGATGCAATAATTGTTTGGTTCGCGATAACCGCCTCACCCTCATCCAACTTAATTCTATCCAAATGCCCGGTGATAGGCGAAGAAATAGTATAGATGTCGCGAACACGCGCGATACCCTCTTCATTGATTGTGACCCGCATCGGCCCGATCTCGACATGTGCAATATCAACCTGTATTGGCTGCTCGCGCAGCGCCAGATAAATAGCGCCGCCAATTGCAGCGAAAAGCAAGGCCAGCCCAAGGCGTCTAAACCAAATACCCATAATTATCACTCCCTTGTTTTAAGAACTTGAATTAGATCCAGGCGGTCAACACGTCGTCGTACAATGAGTGCTGACAACACTGCAGCAATCATAACTATGATGCTAGACCAGGCAAAAGTATCAGTGTTGATGATAAGGGGAATGCGATACAGATCGGATTCAAACCCCTGTACAACTGACCAGGCGAACATGTATCCCAGCGACCAACCAAGTGGTTGGGCAAGCAAAACAATTGCAGCAAGTTCAATCATCAGAACACGAGAGACCTCGGCCCGTGTAAATCCAAAAACCCTAAGACTTGCCAATTCCCGGGCCCGTTCAGATAACTGAATTCTGGCTGAATTATAAACCACACCAAACGTAATTATAACTGCAAGCGCCACGTAAACCGAGGTCATGGATGTAATGTTTTGCTCGATAGTTTCGCGAAACTTATCCCGAGAGATATTCTGCAATGCTATTGACGAAATGATCGGCGTTTCCTTAACCGCTTTGTAAAGTTTATCAAGTTTATGATCATCGATTTTGATGCGCACGCCGGAAATCCACTGACCATCGCGCATCATTCTATTGAATGCATCAAATGACATATAAGCTGTCAGTCCTACATAACTCTGGGCTATTCCGGTTATAGGCAGTCTTGCAATACGGCCGTTTTTCTTTGTTAATTCCACATCAACCATATCACCGGGTCGAAGCCGAAGTTTTTCAGCGACCCGTTCTGATATAACTAAACCTTTTCGGGGTGGATCTAATGGCGCAAGATTATGGTCCAGAATGCGCGATAAGTCACTTTCTTTAGGCAGTCCAACTATCGACATTTGCACTTCGAAATGTACGTTTCGAAGCTTTACCGAAGTCGTGCGAAACGGCTCGGCTTTTATAACTCCGGGCAAAGCGACCACATTGTGCAAAGCTCTTTGCCCCCGATCATCCACAAAGGTCAACGTTGCATCCTGACGGTCGATTTGAAAAAAAATAGTGTCAATCATGTGATCGATTGAATCATAGGAAAACAGTGCTGCCACCAACAGGGCAACAGATAAAGAGGTGCCAAAAGTGGTCATTGCAAAACGTATTGGGCGCCTAAAAATGTGGCGAAAAGCCATTGTGGTCAATTGTGAGAAAAACCGTGTTGGATTGAAACGGCTGGCGAAAAAACTTTTATAGCGGGTAGGCGCTTTCGGGCGCATTGCAACCGCAGGCGGTAGAACCACAATCGCCCAAATGGACTTAACAGCACCTGTAAGAGCTGCGGTAATGGTGACGCCTGCCGCAAGTGCATAAAGATCAAGGCTCTGTTTAAAAAGCAGGAAAGGAAATGAATAGAAGTTGGCAAAAAGCCGGGTCAAACCACGGCCAAGCCAAAAGCCCGCCCCTGAGCCAAAGACAAGACCAACAATAGCTATCACGATAACAAGCTTCGCGTAATGTCCGCCAATTGCAATATTCCCATATCCCAGTGCTTTGAGCAAACCTACCTGTTCGCGTTCAAGCGTAATAAGCCGTGACAGGATCATGTTGACTAAAAAAGCTGAAACAAACAAAAAGATTGGGGGAATAACTGCAGCCATTGCACGAAGCTGATCCAATTCCGCATCCAGAAAAGCGTTAGATATCTGGTCTTCC